>CALFCX010000168.1 GCA_937950635.1 uncultured bacterium | reverse complement strand
GCGACAGTACGACCCGCTTTCTTTATCGTCGGCAATATCTGCTGTCTGGCCATATTAAGGGCCATTGGCCCGAAAAATAAAGTGTACGCCGCGGCTGCCGAATAATCCCCTGATTCTATGTGGGCGATCACTTCGGTAGGATTCCACCATGCAAGGGGGTTCCAATGGAAAGCCACAAAAGCTGCCCTGGTATTGACCCATGATTCCGTGGCGGACCAGAGATCCTGTTTCGCATACGGATTCCCGCTCAGCGCGGATTTCGAGATCACGCCAAGCTGGTACAGCATGCCCGTTTGCATCTGCAATTGTATCGTCGGCATCATGAAGAACTTAAAATTCGCCCAATTGTAAAGTATCTGATTCTCCACCGCACTCGTGAGCTCTGTGTCGATGGTTTCCGGAGAAACGACCAGATCCGCGGCCGACCCTCCTGAAGGGGCAGAAAACACATCTATGCTACCGCCGCCGCCCATCATTGAGTATAATGTGGCTCCGAAGTTGACGAATTTTTGTTCTCCGGCCGAAGCTTCAAATGAAAGTTGCGGAAGTATGGACCTGCTGAAAACAAGAAGCGCGTTCTCCATTTCGCTGTCCCCGCTCTCATAACTGCCGTAAGAGAAAGCGAACGGCTCGTTCACCCTGGCGGAAGCAAGACGGTCTGCCATGTCTTGCAGAAAATGAAATTTTTCTTCAATGGTATCGCCGCCTAAAGAACAGGAATTCATCGGATCATTCTCTATGGCTTTTATAAGCTCTTCTCTCATATCCGGGGTCGAGAAATTTTGCAAAAATTCCTGAAACACCTTGCCGGAAGCATTCACGATCTCCTGTGAAACCTTATTGTCGAGCATGCTGAATTCAGGGCTTAAGCCGTCTATCCTTTTGCTTCTCAAAAGGAACAGCTTTAATCCGCTAGCATAATCCATGCCTATACCCGTGGTCGGGCCGGATATAAGCATCTTCGCGAAATCAGCGGCGGCAGTCAGGTTGTTCTGTATATCTCCGACTATCCCGCCGGCAGCCGGACCTCTTCCGGGACGATACATCATCATGGCGGCCTGCAAAAGTCTTTTTGCTTCCACCGTAGCCGGGTTCTTGTAATCCGCCGCGTTTATGTTCAGGCTGCTCCATTTTTCGCCTTTTTCCCGCATGCCGCGCGCGAATTCAAGCAGGAATTGTTCTGGGTCCTTTATTCCTGTATTTTCCGGATGCTGGCCGATTATCTCGCTGAACAGAGGAACATCAAAAAAGCTTCCGTAGTCCCTGCAGAATCTCTCTATAAAATCCGCGTCTATGGAAGTGTCCGGAGCTGATGTTTTTCCAAAGAACTGTTCTTTCAGAGTAACTACATAAGAGTCAGCGACCATATTCTGCAGTTGTTTTTGGTGCGCAAAGCTCGGCATATGCCATAATTGAGAAGCTGCGTTCCTGGCAAGCGTCCCCACAGCAGAAGCTTCTTCCCCGGAGTTCATCTGAGATATTTTCCTCTGTACGAGAGGCTCCCTCATGTCGACAAGCCGTTTTATGTTCTCCGCAAAATCGGACAATATCGCGAGGGTCCTGTTCAGATCCCGGTTTATCTGTGTGTCTTCCGGGAATACGGCGGTCAGACTTGTTATGGCTATATTATTCTTTGCGAGATAATCCCTGGCTCTTATCATGGACAAAAGATCCTCTTCGTCAAGAGCGCTCTTTGAAACATTCATATAATCTTCGCTGGCCATGTTGATGAAAGCATTCACATCATTGGCAGTTATGACCTCGTTCATACGGAACCCGTCAGCGGTCCTTGTGACCGGGACCGGAGCATTCGAGTGGACCGACAAATATATCTTTATCGCAAGCATAGGGTGCAAATATGCTATTTTGGCCAGAGGCTCCGCTTCATCCACCGTTATTGTGTCTGAAACAGCAAGAGGGGCTTCCGAATAGTCGACTCTTTCCACCAGCCTGTTCCTTACGTCCGAAACCAATTTGGAAACAAAATCCCTGTTAAGATCGATCATCCTGCTTTCGGAGCCTGCGTTCTCTATTATTGCTGGCAAAAATGTACCCGCCTCCAACATCCCTGAGATACCCGCGAATACTTGTTTAAATATATCGGTCATTCCGATACCCATTGACATGAATTCTTTCGGGACCCCGGCTTTAGAAAAAGCCTGGACTATCAGATCATAAGAGGAATTAACTATGGCGTCCATTTCTTCGGGCGATCTTCCCGGATATTTTTTCTCCGCCATTGTTTTCAACTGGGCCTTTATCGCTGATTCGGTGTTATGGACCATATTCCCCGAGGACAGCTCAGTCCTCACCCAATCCATAAAATCCGATGACAGCCCGGTCGCATCCCTTAAAATTGCTGATAAATTTTCAGGGACTACACCTTCTTTAGAGAATGCCGATCTCAACACCTCAAATGATATGCTGTCTATGCCGGGACCTTTCAAATTGTTGTAAGAACTCGTTAGGCCGAAGACATCGTCCGTTTTCCTGGCGGAAGGCATGGCAGCCCGCAACAGACGATCGAAAAAGACTAAAAACTGCTTGGCATCCGGCATTATAGCTGCGGGATCGCTGGACGCTATCTCTGCATCGGCCGGATCCGCGCCTCTGTAAAGCACATATCTGGATTCTCCGGAAATTATGGATTTGAGCATCCTGAAAGCCGTTTCCGGGTTCAGATCAAGACTGTTCTCTGTAATTATGGCTTGAGCGGCCTTTCTAAGGTCTGAATCCTCCATGACCCTCATTTCAGAAAAAGCCGGGAATTCCAAAGGCACGGCTTCATCGGCGGCAGAATAATTTGGTCTTAAATAGGTCTGATTGAACGGGACTTCCGCAGATCCGAAGTTAGACAAAGCGTAGGCAACTATGGATCTGTTGTCTGCGGCGGAAGTGTCCTGCGGTATCATAGCCCTGAAAGTCCCTGCCGCAGAGCTTATCAAGGGGTTGTCCGCATCCACCTTAAAATTGACCAGGTCAGATCTCATCGATATTATTCTTCCGCCCGACTCAACCGTGAATTCTTGAGGCTGACTGATACCCAGAAGCCCTTGCTGAGAAACGGATGTGTATGACAAAATCCCAGTTCTTATCAGTTCCAAGTTGAGCAGGAATGAAGATTTCCTGGCCGGGGTAAGTCCCCGGGTCTTAACTTCCACAAAAAGCTTTTCCGCGGTCTGAGGAAGTACTGATTCCTGAGAACAAAACTTTATCCTATCCGAAACATTTGCGAAAAAGTCGCTGAGCTGCTGTATATCCGAGGTGTTTATCTGCTCTTTCGGCTTTGAGAACACGGAAAGGGCCCCTATTGCCCTGGACAGCGTACCCCTATTGTCATCCACGGCCTTTATGAGAGTTTCCAATCTTGCTTTTAAGCCGGCCACCGAATTAGTCCCGACAAGGTCCGACGCGGTCTGGAACATGGCAAGATACCTGGCTTCTTCGCCGGTATTCTGGCCAAGTTTTTCCGAAAGTCTTCCATCACATATTTCGGGCCCGAATATTCTCTGTGCATACGAGTAAAGCTCCTGAATACTCTGCCTTTGAGCTTCCGTAAGGCTGGTTTTCAAGAAGCCTCCTTCGGCGGTAGACGGGACCATTGTCCTTCTTAAGGCATCTATCGACCGGAGCATATTATTGTGCTCCGACCTGGAATTGTCATCTGCATAGATCTTGGAAACAGCCTGATACGCTTCTGTAAGAGCGCTTATTTCCTTTAAATATTCTCCGATCAAGAAAGATCCAAAAGCTTCCGACCCGAAATCGGTCAAGCCGGCAGCCCCTTGTTTCCCGGCAACTATGCTCTCATACAGAGGATCGCGGCCGTCCACCAGGGCGATCACATATTTTGAGTCCCCGTCCCGGTAAACGCTGTCGCCGAGAGCATCATTATCTCCGGAAATGATTATTCTCGCGACATTTACCGGTTTTGTCGAATCAGGCATTGCCACCGGCGTAACTATAGAAACCCTGCTTAGATCGGCGTATTTTGCCGACTCATCCAAGAACTTCCCGTATCTTTCGAATAAAGAACGCTGCGCGTCAGGCGTGAACGGCCTGCTGGCCGTGAACTGCCCTATGGCATTGTTCAAAGCGTTCACGAAATCCTGGAGGTCCTTGGGTGTAATATTCGTGAAAGAAGATGGGATCTTTACGGGATATCCGATCTTTGAAAGCATATTCGCGTAAGCTTTCATTATGTAATAAGATCCTATATCCTTAGGGACCGTGGCCATGAACGGCTGCGCGCCGTTCTGTAATTGCGAGATGATCCTATCCCTGATGTCTTGGGCTGATACCTGATCGTTAGCATCGATCAACAGCAGCGAATTCACTATTTCTGCGATCCGCTGGTCCGAAACAACCGGTTTTGCCTGGGCAGTTGCCGGCGTAACAGCGGGGACCTGCCTGGTTATCCCTGTATTAACAGATTGTACTGATGAAGAAGGTCCGGACATAAGAATCCTCCTTCCCTAACCCTATCTATCTATTAGTTACCCCGTTTAACATATTATTTATAGCGTCAGCAGCCGCTTTTGCATCGGGAGCAACCTCGGCTTCTACCGGAGGCGCTACCACCGGAGTTGTTGGCGGATTTCCCGGGACAGGCAAAGTTAGCGGCGCCACAGGCGTCTCAGCGGCTTCTGCCTGAACAGGAACCTGTGCTGGCGCACCAGCCACAGGAGCTTCTATTGGTGCTGCTACAGGAGCGGCAACCGGCGCAGCCCTACTTATTGGCGCTTCTACAGGGGCCGGTGCAGGAGCATTACCTCCTGGCAAAGGATTTTCCGGCTTTGCCTGGGCGGATACCTGGGCAGCCACTTCAGCGATTATCCCCTCAATATATTTCTGCTGTTCCGCAGAGAGCGTGCTCTTTACTTTTTCATATGCTGCTTTTGCTTCATCAACTCTTCCGCTTTGAAGACTTTGTATTATGGGATTGAGTTTTTCGCTCCCAGCTATCATTTGCTCAAGCGCTGCTATCTGTTCCTTATTGAACGAGCCCTTGAAGGCCTCAAAATTACTCCTGGCTGATGTTATGTCTCCGAGTTGGAGATATCCCATTACCAACGCCAGCTGAGCACGCCCCAATTGTTCCGGAGAGAGCTTGTCTTTGATATTGTTGTATTCCTGGGCGGCTCCGGCCATATCTTTTGCCTTGATCTTCTCGGCTATAGGCCGAAGGATCTCTGCGCTACTCAGTTCGGCTTCTATACTCGATGCTTCCTGCTGGGTGAAAGAACCTTTAAATGCCTGGAAAGAAGCTTTGGCATCTTCAAAATTGCCAGAATCAAGATCCCCGGATATTAAAGCCATTTGACACATTTTGAGCTGCTCGGGCGTCATTCCGGAACATAATTTGTTATACTCTTCCTTTGCCCCCTTTATATCCCCTGCCTGAAGCTTGGCAAGGATCGGCTGAAGTTTTTCGGCATCATCGATCTGCTTTTGCAGTTCAGAAGCGGTTTTTGCTGATAGCCCGGCTCTTACTGACTCAAGCGCTTCTTTCGCACCCTGAAAATCTCCGGCAAGCAACTTATCAAGCACCGGCTTGGTCCTCTCGGCATCAGAGAACATGGTTTCAAATTCTGTCCTTACTTCTGCCGGAAGCTTATCTTTCACCCCTTCAAAAGCTGCTTTTGCGCCGGTAATATCATTTGCAAGTATCTTTTCATAAACGCTCTTAATAGCTGCTTGAGCAGCCGGATCCAAGGCTGGACCGCCGGCCGGCATGGTTGGGGAGGGCCCAGTCGCGGAAGGAACAGGAGCTGATACTGCCGACGGAGCAGGAGCCGCGCTATCTTGTACCGACGGTTGAGGAACGGAAGCCGCAGGTCTTTCTCCCGGTATTTCATAAAGGCTGTAGATATCTATGCCAAAATGTGAAGCCATCGCAAGAGCTACCAGGACATTTTTACATCCTTCGTCTCCGGCACTGCCGTAATCTTTGCCGCCGTTTATCTTACGGCTTATCCCGTCAAGTACCGGTTTTATCTGGTTTGCATCTCCCTGCAAAATACCGGCTGCGGCTTGATAGGGATCTGTTTGGGATTTGTCCTGCCAGGCTTTCGCTATAGAACCTCCTATTTGCTGAAGATCCGAGATATTTACCCTTGTATATTTCCCGCCCTCTTTGTTATAGAGCAAGGCTACCCTGGCGAATTCCGCGTCGGTCTGAGGCAGCTGGGCTAAGCTCATGAACTGAGCAACGTTGTTAACGAACTGAGCGACTTCATCCGTTGTTATGGTCTGATCGGCGTTTGAACCGATCTCCATATTGTTGGCAATAAGGTTAAAAAGGCTTTGGCTTACTTTTCCGTTGAGCTGGGCCAGCGTGACCCCTTTGCTGAAATCAACGCTCGGGTCTATGCCGAATATCGCCTTAAAAGCGCTCACCGCCTGCTGCGTCTGGTCTGCGGGCGCCGGCCTTTCGGCGCTTCCGACCTCAGGAACAGGCCGTGATGTATCCGTCGGCACAACCGTGGCTACAGACCCAGATGCCCCAACTCCGCTTACTTGTCCAACCATGTTAATCCCCTCCCTTTCTCAATTCGTGCCCAAAAATACTACCGCCATGAGTTCCTGAGGCGCATAGAGCTCTTCGGTGCTATATATAGAGTCATTGTCCTCAAAAGAGACCAGATCATCCCTCATATGTATATCGTCGTTTTTATTCATATATTGCTCGAGAACATTGCGCCACATCGTCTCGTTCTCAGCCCGAGAATTAAGATCCTTGTTAAGTTCGCACATCTTAGTTCTCCTTTCCTTTTAAACCCCTCTAAAAAGGGGGAGCGGCATGCCTGTTGTTAATGCCGCCCCCTCTTTTTAACCAAATAAAAAATCGAATCCAACAGGCAAGTCTTCGATTCTTTACGACGCTCCCGATCCGGCGTTCTACTTATATAGTCGTTCCCAAAGGGGTTAAACTTGCATCAAAAAAATGTGGTTTCAGTCCGGGTAAATTATCGGCTTTTTGGGCAAATATTGTACTTTTTCCTAAGCTCCATCGGGTGATAGCTGGTCTTGGCCTTGCGAAGGCCCGGATGCCCCATGTCCTGCTCACGGTTTATATACAAAGATCCTGATAATTCGTTCCTTACGAACTCCCTGTTCATGAGCTGGGCGGCGCCGCGTATTAATGGATCGGATTTTTCTATATGCACGACAGCTGTATCTTCGGCGAGCTTCTGGCCCAAAGTGAAAGCGATTATTTTCCCGTTAACCGCCAATATCCCGCCGGTCAGACGAAGGAATTCCTTATTGACCAAGGCCTCTTTTACCGCCTCGGCCTCACATTCGAGATTGGGAAACCCTTCGGTCTCGGACCTTTTCTTTGTGCACCATATCTCGTTCAAACTGAGGCATTCTTCTACATGCTCCGGGCCCATGGACATATAGACGGGATTACTGGCTTTTAGTAAGGCGTTTATATGGTTCCTTTTGCCGTCATACTTTCTGCCTTTGAGCTCTGCAAGGTCTTTTGCAAGGTAAATATAATCGAACTGGTCCCTATCCTCGACTACCCTGTATTCTTCGCTTTCTCCCAGAGCTGTCCGAAAAGCTTCATCGACTCTGACCACAGATCCCGTGTGTTCAAGGCACACTCTTACGACATCCCTGAGATTGCCTTCACCCAAAGGCATCATGAAATGCGGCTTTTTATCCGGGCCTATGACCATCGGACAAAGATACCCGTCTATTACGGTCAGCTGCGTCCTGTCGAGCTTTCGCCAGATAAAATAATTGGAAAACGTATGGTCCGAGATCTCTATCTCACGGGCGGAATAATACCGTTCAAAAAGCTCTTTATCCTCTTTTTCAAGCAGCTTGAATTCGGGATATGAGGGGATCGCCATAGAATAGATTTTAGCACAAAGTCAACAAATGCCCTTTATGCTTCTCATCACTTCATGGGCCTTTACGGCCCCTTCCCTATTTGCTAATATATCCCCAAATGTCCGAGCAGAAGAAAGAATCCTGGGGCTCGAAGATCGGCATAATACTTGCCGTCGCAGGCAGCGCGGTAGGTTTGGGTAATTTTTTAAGATTTCCGGTACAGGCCGCCAATAACGGCGGCGGCGCTTTCATGATCCCCTATTTCATCTCGCTTTTCCTTATAGGCATCCCGCTTATGTGGATCGAGTGGTCCATCGGAAGGTACGGCGGGATATTCGGCCACACCACGGCGCCCGGAATGTTCCAGAAACTATGGAAAACCCGGCTGGCAAAATACTTCGGCGTGATAGGGATCTTCGGCCCTTTGGTCATATTCATCTACTACCTCTACATAGAATCGTGGCTTCTGGGATACAGTTTTTATTCGCTTACCGGAGTGCTGAGCAGCATTCATGACTCGGCCCATATGTCGCAGTTCCTGGCCGGCTATCAGGGACTGGAGATCAACCAGTTTTTCGGCGGACTGGGCCCGTCCTATATATTCTTTCTCATAACCTTCGCGGTCAACGCGGCAATAATCTTCAAAGGCGTTTCCGGCGGCATAGAAAAATTCTGCAAGGTCGCCATGCCGGCGCTTTTGATATTCGCTCTTATAATCATGGTAAGGGTGCTTACGCTGGGAGCACCGAATCCGGCAAATCCGCAGTGGAGCATAGTGAACGGCCTCGGGTTCCTGTGGAACCCGGACTTTTCCGCTCTGCTCAGCGCCAAAACCTGGCTTGCGGCCGCCGGACAGATATTTTTTACGCTCAGTGTCGGTATAGGCGTCATATTGACCTACGCAAGTTATCTAAAAAAAGGCGATGACATAGCCTTGTCAGGGTTGTCCGCGGCATCCACTAACGAATTTGCCGAAGTGATACTCGGAGGGAGCATAGTCATCCCTCTTGCTTTCGCTTTCTTCGGTCCGGTAGGAGTAAGAGAAATAGCCGGGAGCGGCGCCTTCAACCTCGGTTTTGTAACCATGCCTCTGATCTTCTCGCAGATATCGCTGGGGGCTTTGTTCTCTTTTTTGTGGTTCTTCCTCCTGTTCCTGGCAGGCGTCACATCTTCGGTCTCTCTCATAGAGCCTGCGGTCGCTTTCATGAAAGATGATTTCGGGTTTGACAGAAAAAAATCCGCGGCAATAGTATCCGTCATTTCTTTCGTGCTTTGCCAGCCGGCCATATTTTTTCTCGGGCACGGAGTGGTCAATGAATTGGATTTCTGGGGCGGCACGTTCTGCCTGGTACTGTTCGGAACGATAGAAACCATATTGTTCACCTGGGCGTTCGGCATCGACAAGGCATGGGAAGAGATGCACCGCGGCGCGCAGCTTTCCATACCTAGGTTCTACAAATGGATCGTAAAATATGTTACCCCGCTTTTTCTTCTCGTAATACTCGCATCTTGGTTCTTCCAGGAAGGCCTTTCAACCATACTTATGCGCAACATATCGGCCGATGACACCATTTATATACTGCTTACCCGCGCCGGCCTGCTTGCGCTATTGGTGATTCTCGCGATAATGGTCCGGACAGCCCTGAAAAATAAAACCACGGAGATCACAAAATGAACTTATTCGGGTGGATATTCCTGGCATCCTCGTGGCTGGTCATAATATTGCTTGTCGGCTTCTGTTTTTTCAAGGTATTCACGGAAAAAGACGAAGAGATATAAGCACCTCCCCACCTGTGAAATAACCCTGATAAGTATCCGATATATATATGAGGAAGCTGTAATGGCATTGTCGGTATACTTACCAAGGACCCCTTTGATAGTGAACAGATCGTATCGAAACTCGCTTTAGCGAAGAAGCGCCTTCACGGACAATCCGGCAAAAGGGCAGGAACACTTTTTCAGGGGCGTAAGACAGTCGGAAAAAAAGAACTTTCTGAACGGACAATATTCCATAGGGCCTCATGATCAGAACCCTCTCCTATGCGGGTTCCATCATGCGGAAGTATTCGGGTGGTGGTTCAACCCGAAGGAGCATCAGGTAGAAATAGATGACGACGATGTCTTTTGGGAAGCCGCGGTAAATCTTACCCCTGATCACCTCGACTTAAGATCAAAAATGAAGCTGATACGCGAATTCGCCCTTTCCCCCTCAAGGAACTGGCCTAAGTTCTTTGGTCCCGACTGGACCAGGGCTTACCAGCTTTCTCAAACTGATCCGATAGCCGTTTCTCTTCTGGACGCAGAAGATCTGCTTCTTGGGCTACGCTTCAGACTGAGAGATGCTTCTTCATGCATAGGGAACAAAGATCACCATCCCGGCATCTCGCTTGATTATTCAGTAGACATAAACACCTCCGTATTCCTGGATATCTTCGACTTCCTGGAAAAATCCGGCATACTGAACAACACCACGCAACTATGCGAAGCAATAACGGAAAAGAACTTCCTTCATAAATGTTTTGCGCTGTCCAAAGAGCTAAAGTCTCCGGATTTTCACGGCAACAGATTTGACCTGATCTCGAATATAATAACTACCGCATTTTTCCCGGTTCCCGGCCGGCAGGATCAAGCTCACATGAACATGGGAAATTTTGCTTCGTGCCTGAAGGCGTTGAACAGGATCGATCCGGCGTCATTAAGAAGGCAAATGCTGGATAGCGAGCCGAAAGACCCGCTTTTCTTCATATTCGCCAACTCTTGCAAAAGACATATGGAGGTTGAACGCGACATACACAGGTTCGATTTTTGATGAAATCCAAAGGGTTTTTTGGCGATAAATCAATGTAAGATTTTGAAAGGTGAACATCGTGGCTTTGCAGACGAACTGGCTCGGAATGCAGATAAATCTTAACCGGACTCCCTTGAATCAGGCATCGGCAGCAAGGGGTAGGACTTTCGGGATAGTAGCCTGCGGAAGACCTGCTTCAGGGGTTAACGCGGCTATTGCTTCGGCCGTGAGAGAGATATATCAGTCCGGGAACAACGCCGTCGGCTTTGCTGACGGAATGAAGGGGATCATGAACGGAAATGCTATCGTACTTTCCCCTCACCTCGTGTCCGGCATTTCGGCAAAAGGAGGCGTCGCCATAGGCACTTCCAAGCTGAATCTGAAAGACAAGGCCGGATTAATGAAAGAAAAGCTTGAACAATACGGCATATCCGGTTTGATCGCAATATGCGGAACTGAAACAGGAACAGCGATGGGAAAGCTGGCTGAAACTGGATTCCCGGTGATAACAGTTCCAAAATCCATGCACAATAACATCCCGGGGACAGAAATGTCCATAGGTTTCAGGACCGCCGCAAACGCCGCGACCACTCAGCTCCGTGCAATAAAAGAAAGTGCGAGAAGCAACAACGGAACGAATCTTTATATCGCAGAATTCGGAGGATTGTACTCATCGGCGCTTACGCTATCTGCCGGCAATTCCGCCGAAGCAACTGCGGTATTCATACCGGAAGAGTGTACGCTTGACGGGATCAGACAGATAGTTTCTC
>CALFCX010000167.1 GCA_937950635.1 uncultured bacterium | reverse complement strand
GCCGCTGTCCAGGCGAATCCCAAGTCTCCTGACGCGCGTTTTGATCTGGCAATAACCTATGCGTATACCAACAAAATAGAGGCCGGGCTTGATGCTCTTAAAATTACGGGGGAGCTTGCAGGAGATACGAAGAAATATGCCAGATATCTGATAGAGAAATACTATACAAAAGTCAAATCCAATCCGGCGGACTGGAAAACAAGATTTAGGCTGGCGTTCGCTTATTATTTCGGGGGGTATAAAAAACTTGCATCAACGGAGCTCCAGAATATAACCAATCTTGACCCTAAAAACCCATGGCCTTACGGGTATATGGCCGTGATAGCCGCCGAAGAGGAGCGCTGGCATGACGGCATATCATACATGAAGAAAGCCATTGCTATTGATTCCAATGTTGCGGCTTTTCATCTTGGGCTAGCACAGGCCTATTACAAGACGGGCAACAGTTTCGGGGGTGTCATGGAAACTGCCGAAGCCCTGCGTCTTAGAGCTCTCGGATACTAGGTATGTTCAAGCGGTTTTTTGCGCTTCTGGTATTTGTTTTTGTGTTATGGATATTTTACTGGGCTGCTTTTGTGCCTAAAGAAAGTCTTAGCGGCAGAATAAACAGGGAACTCAAAAAACAAAGCTCAAAGCTCGATCTGTTCATGAAAGGCGTGGTCTTTTCAGAGATAGTCGACGGAAAGAAGTACTGGGAGATAAAAGCTGTCACGTCACAGATAAATAAGGATACCGGCAAAGCCCTTTTAAATGATATCCGGGGCGTTTTCTTCACCGATGGCAAGCCATACATCAATTTTACCGCGCCTCTTGTCACATGGGAAATGAGGCAGCAACAGATAAAAATAGATTCCCCGAAAGGGTCCGACGGCAGTTATGAGTTCACGATGCCGGACCTCACCTGGTCTCTCAGCCGGGACAGGTTCTGGACTGATGGGCCGGTTATGTTGAAGAACAGACACGGCTTTATAAAAGGCCGCGGCCTTGAAGGAATCCCAGGCAAGTCGGGGATGACCATAAAAGGACAGCCTACGGCAGTGTTCTCAAAAGGGAATAAGAAGTTGATCTTGGGAGCGGACAGTTTCGGTATTGACGGGACAAAAGGGAATATATTCGCTGCCGGTAATTGCAATGCTTCGGTAGATGCTTTGTCGGTAATATCCCGAAACATGGAGTATTACACTATAAAATCCGAGGTTTCTGCTCAGGGAGATGTTAAACTAGAATATCGCGACATAACAGCATCCGCTGACGAGGCTTTGTTCAGCCTTGCCGGTAATACCGTTATATTATCTGGTAATGCCAGGGCATCAAGACAGGGGAGCAAAATGTCGGCCGGCAGGTTGAAAATAGACATGAAAAATAATAGGATAATTATGGAAGAAAGGACAGAGGTCTTTGTTGAAGAAGAAGACCTCGGCACACAAAAAAAATGACAACCGATTCTCTGGTGGTCGCCGAAGCTCAGGAGATCGTAAAAGACAGGCCGCTCCCGTTCGATGCCGTGATCATAGGCGGAGGACCGGCGGGGCTTACGGCCGGAATATACTGCGCCAGGTCAGGGATGAAAACGCTTCTGGTGGAGCGGGCGATCCTCGGGGGGCAAGTGTCCCTTTGCTCGACAATAGAGAACTATCCCGGGTTCCCGTCGGGAATATCAGGAGTTGAGCTTTCTGCCAGATTTGAGGATCAGGCGAAAAAATTCGGTGTTGAGACGGTTTGGGGAGAGGTCCAAAAAATATCCATTGAGGGTAGCCTCAAAAAAGTCGAACTAATGGATAATTCTTTCAGTGCGAAGACCATGATAATAGCCATAGGGACCGAGCCCAGGAAACTCGGTATTCCCGGGGAGAACGAATTCCGCGGAAAAGGGGTTTCTTATTGCGCTACTTGTGACGGCGCCTTTTATAAAGAAAAGGAAATAGTGGTAATAGGCGGCGGGAATTCCGCCATATCCGAGGCTATATTTCTTACAAGATTCGCTTCAAAAGTAAGTGTTGTGCACCGCAGGGACCGTCTTCGTGCCGACCAGATACTGGCTGACAGAGCGGTCTCCGACCCGAAAATTGAGCTTGTATGGGACAGCATTCCCTTATCAGTTAACGGTTCCGCAAAAGTTGAATCAGTGACCGTAAAGAACGTCAAAGACGGTGCCACGAAAGATATTCCTTGTGACGGGGTCTTCATATATATAGGTGAAGATCCCAATACTGGGCTATTTCAGGGGAAGCTCAACATGTCGCATGCAGGTTTCATAATAGTGGACAGTAAAATGAGAACATCCGTTGAAGGAGTTTTTGCCGCCGGGGATGTTTGCCAGAAGGATTTCCGCCAGATAGCTACCGCAGTGGGGGACGGTGCGATCGCGGCCGATTCCGCCCGAAAATATCTCGAAAACATGCTATAATTTCCATATAATATTCTTTCAGGAGGTTTTACTTTGGCTGTAATAACAATGAGACAGTTGCTTGAGTCCGGGGTCCATTTCGGTCACCAGAAAAGGTTCTGGAACCCGAAAATGAAAAAGTTCATATTTGCCGCTAAGAACGGCATACATGTGATAGATCTTCATAAATCCATCCCGATGATAGAAGCCGCTTACAACTTCGTGAAAGACACCGCGGAGAATAACGGGACCATATTATTTGTCGGCACTAAAAAACAGGCTCAGGAATCCATAGAGTTCGAGGCTAAGCGCTGCGGCATGTTCTATGTGAACCAAAGATGGCTTGGCGGGACCCTTACCAATTTTAAGACACTGAGAAAGAACATAGCCCGTTTGAAAGAGATCGAAAAAATGGAGGCCGGCGGCATGTTCGAGAAGCTTCCGCATAAAGAAGTCGCCTCGCTTAAAAAAGAAAAGGCCAAGATAGAGAAGATGCTCGGTGGGATAAGAGAGATGACCGCGCTTCCGGCGGCCCTCTTCGTGGTGGACGCTAAGAAAGAGGAAATAGCCATAAAAGAGGCCCGCAAGCTCGGCATCCCGGTGGTCGGTATAGCTGATACCAACTGCGATCCAGACATGATCGATTATCCTATCCCGGCCAATGACGACGCGATAAGGGCCGTAAAGCTTATATGCTCAGTTGTGGCTGATGCCGTCCTTGACGGCAGAAAGATAACGGAACCCGGGTCTGAAGGCCTGGAAATAAAAGTCGACGAAACTCCGGACGAACTCGAACTCGCCAGCGAACTGGAGACCGAAGAAAAGCTCCAGGAGCTGGGCATGGAAGAACTGCTCAAAGAAATACCGGACAAAGACGAAGAATAACTGAAAGGGACCCAAAAAATGGCAATAACTTCGGAAATGGTGCGTGATCTCAGGGAGAAAACAGGCTGCGGAATGATGGATTGCAAACGCGCTCTTGAAGAAACTTCCGGCGATATGGAAAAAGCCGTAGATGCGCTCAGAAAAAAAGGTCTTGCCACCGCCGCAAAAAAAGCCGAAAGAGTAGCCGCTCAGGGGGTGGTCGGTTCGTTCCTTGACAATACAAAAGGAGTGGGCGTGCTTTTGGAGGCCAACTGCGAGACCGATTTTGTGGCAAAGAACCCTGATTTCCAAAGTTTTGTGAAAGATCTGGCGGTCCATGTAGCCGAGAACAAGCCTTCTGACATAGCCTCTCTGTTGGACCAGAAATTCTCAAAAAGCCCGGACAGGACGGTAGGGGACGTGCTTAAGGAAACCATCGCAAAATTCGGAGAGAACACTCTGGTAGGGCGTTTTTCAAGATACGAGGCTCCTAAGGGGCTCATTGAATCTTATATACATCTGAACGGGAAAATAGGCGTTCTTGTTGAGCTTGGCGCGGAAAAAACATCTCAGGACGACCTGAAATCCTTGGCAAGGGATATCGCACTGCAAATAGCCGCTTCAAGGCCGATGTGCCTGAGCAGGGAACAGGTCCCTGCCGAGGTCCTTGACAGAGAAAGGGCAATACTTAAGGAGCAGGCTCTTGCCGAAGGCAAGCCTGAGAAGATCATAGAGAAGATGGTGGAAGGACGTTTGGGCAAATTCTATGCCGAAACCTGTCTTTTGGAACAGCCTTTCATAAAAGATCCCGACAAAAAAGTGTCGGATGTGATAAAAGAGGCTTCTTCTAAGCTTGGCGAGAGCATAGTTGTCAAAAGATTCACAAGATACCAGGTCGGTGAAAAAGCATAGTAATCCCTATCTGTACCTTATAGACGGCAACAGTTTGGTTTACAGGGCTTTTTACGCGCTTCCGGACACTATGAAGACCGCTTCCGGGATCCCAACTAACGCCATATACGGCTTCACCAATATACTGCTTAAGCTCATTGAGGAGCGTCCGGAATACCTTGCGGTGGCTTTTGACCTCCCGGCCCCTACGTTCAGGCATAAGCAATACGATGCTTATAAGGCCACCCGCCAGAAAGCCCCTGAATCGCTTGTAACCCAGATCCGCGAGATAAAAGATATGCTCAGAGTGTTTCCGGTCAGGTTCTTTGAATCGGAAGGTTTTGAGGCGGACGATATAATCGCCACGATATCCAGGGCTGCCGAGCAAAAAGGCATTAAGGTAAAGATATTCACAGGGGACAAAGATTCTCTTCAGCTGGTCACCGAGAACATCAATGTCCTTTCGGCGGTAAAGGGTATCTCAGACACTTTTTTGTATACTCCGGAAACCGTTCTTTCTAGACTCGGGGTAAAGCCTGAGAACGTGACCGATTACAAAGCTCTTGCCGGGGATGCTTCGGACAATATCCCCGGAGTTCCGGGAATAGGCGATAAGACAGCTGTGTCTCTTATTGCAAAATACGGGCCTCTGGAGGAGATAATAAAAAATGCCGCAACAATAGAAGGCAAGCTCGGGGAAAAGATCAGGAGCAGTATCGACAGCGCCAGACTTTCGAAAAGACTTGCTACCCTGGTAGACGACGTCCCTGTGGATAAGGGCCTGGAAGGCATGAGGCTTTCCTCAACGGAATGGAAAAAAGTCCTTCCGCTTTTTGAAAAATTCGAGTTCAACAGTCTTATCAAAAAATACGGCGGAATAGAGACCCTGGGCCTTTTTGCCGGTGATATCAAAGAAAAGATGCAGATATCAGAGTTAAAAAAAGATTATAAGCTTGTGCTTGACGAAAAAGAAGCTCTGAAGGTCTTTGCCGAAATGCGCTCTTCTGGCTCTTTTGCTTTTGATACGGAGACCACATCTCTGGATGCCGTCGGAGCCGAACTGGTCGGAGCGTCTTTCAGCGCTTCCGCGGGCAGGGCTTATTATATTCCTGCGGATATATTGTTGTCAGGTGAGGTCGTGAAAGTTTTTGGCGACCTGCTGGCTGCTCCTGCGCTTAAGAAATGCGGCCACAACCTTAAGTACGACCTAAAAGTTCTTGAGAAATACGGCGTTAAGGCTCAAGGGCCATTCTTTGATTCAATGGTGGCTTCTTATATCCTGGACCCGACCGGCGGCAAACACGGACTGAAATATCTTGGAGAAAAACTGCTCGGCATAAAGATGACCAGTTTTGAAGAACTGATGCTTGCCGAAGCCGCTTCCGACATCAAAAAAGCCGATATAAATGACCTTAAAAATTATGCCTGTGCGGATGCTGATGTTACGTTCCAGATCAGCGGGCTTCTCGCGCCGCAGTTGGAGGAAAAGGGACTGGGGCGGGTCTTTTACGAGATAGAGATGCCTCTGGTCAAGGTTCTTGCGGACATGGAATCAAAAGGGGTGTCGATAGACAGTGAAAAACTGAATGTTCTGGGAAAAGAAATGGAAGCCCGCCTTCGGGAACTTGAAAAAGAGATCTATATAATATGCGGCGAAGAATTCAATATCAACTCTCCCAAACAGCTTTCCTGCGTGCTTTTTGACAAATTGAAGATGCCCAGCGTGAAAAGGACAAAGACAGGAGCTTCTACTGATGCCAGTGTTCTGGAAGCGCTGGCTGGGGATTTTGAGATAGCCCGTAAGCTCCTTGAATACAGGCAGCTGACAAAGCTCAAGACAACCTATGTGGATGCTTTGCCTTTGCTTGTGAACCCTAAGACCGGCCGTATCCACACGTCCTTTAACCAGATAGCTACCGCTACCGGGCGGCTTTCCAGTAGCGAGCCGAACCTGCAGAACATTCCCGTGAGAGCAGAGGCGGGCAAGCAGATAAGAGAAGCCTTTATACCGGCAGATCCGGAGAGGGATGCGATCATAACCGCCGATTATTCGCAGATAGAGCTGAGAGTATTGGCGCATTTGAGCGGCGATACCGCTATGATAGAAGATTTTATCAACGGTCGCGATATTCACTCGGCCACCGCCGCAGACATTTTCGGGGTGAGACTTGAAGACTTGACAAAAGAGATGAGAAATTTTGCCAAAACCATAAATTTCGGGATTGTTTACGGCATGAGCTCTTTTGGCCTGGCAAAAACGCTCAATATCAAGAAAAACGAGGCCGAGGACTATATAAAGAAGTATTTTGACAGGTATAAAGGCGTGAAAGTTTTTATGGAAGAAACGATAGCTTCTGCCAGGAAAAACGGCTATGTTTCCACTCTTATGGGACGAAGGAGAGATCTGCCGGACATCGACAGCCGGAACCAGTCGGTCCGTCAGGCCGAGGAGAGAGTGGCTATAAACACTCCGGTACAGGGAACGGCCGCGGACATAATAAAGATGGCGATGATACAGATAAGCTCTAAATCCCAGATCCTAAACACTAAACCCGTGATGATAATGCAGATACACGATGAACTGGTGTTTGAATGTCAGAAGACGGAAATCACACAAGTTAAAAAGATGATAACAGAGATAATGTCAGGGGTGGTTGAATTAAGGGTCCCTCTTACCGTCAATGTGTCATCCGGCCCGAGCTGGGGCCAGGCAAAATCCTGAAATTTCCCTAATATCCTTCCGATATATAAATGTATAGCATTTTTTTACAGGAGGACTACATGGGAGCGACACAATTGACAATTCCGCAGTTAAGAGCGATGCATGTTAACAGATGGCTGGCAGTCCCGCGTTTTAATGAGGCAAAGCCTATAGGCGGCAGAACACTGTTCCAAACCACCAATTTCAGGCTGGAGATAAAGCCTGACGGCGGACAGGTTCCCACCGGTGTCTATCCTTCGCGTGACAAAGCCCTGGCTCCTGAAGATCATTCTGAAGTGCGTAAACAGCCTATGGTGAAGACGCATCTTGTAAGAATGCAGGATCTTGCCGGGGTCGGTGCCGACCCTAAACAGGTTATGTCCGATCTTGTATCTTGCGGATGGGTGAGTGCACAAGGCAGAATATCCGATAGTTTTTTCGGGTTAACCGACGCCTCCAAGATGAACTTGCCGGCTTCTTATGGACCGGTTGCGGGCAATATATTCGAGTTGCTGCGAGCTGCAAGGGATAACTATTATATTCTTTGTTCTGATATCATTATCGGAGCCAAAAGAGCCGACAACCCGATAAGGCTTTTTAGAACTACAGACGGTATTTTTTCAAAAGATATGCATCCGTCAATACATGACATCTGGACAGGAAAAGGAGGATCTCTTAGATTTGACCTTCTTCGTCATATTCTTTCGGTTGAACAAACTTCCATGGACACTGAAAAAGCCGTCGGGGTAATGAACGCCTGGTTCAAAGATACCAATCATTGCCCGTTCTGGATACAGCCCGATCAACCGCATATATATCATGCCTATGATTTTGAACTGGTGCAGGGAGACAGATCCGGGATGGAGCCTCATACGGACCAGAATATTGGAGCTAATATTATGCGTACCCATCATTTTAAACTTGCTCCCGGCTTCCTGGCTGATATCGTTAAAGGACTGCAAGATATAGGGAATACTATAGGTAAGAGGGTGAATGTGAAACTCCCCGAAGGAAGTCAATCAAGGCCGTGGAATTATTCTTCCCAGGTGGAGCTTATGCTTTCGGTGCTTGAACACGCCAATTTCGGGACCCCCAAGATACAACAAGACGGAGGAGCTGTCTAATGCCTATAAACGTTATTTATAGTGCCGGCAATAGGTTCTCTCCGGTGACGGTGACAGGCAGAAGGATCTTTGATCTGTCCGTTAACGCAAGGATGCCGAAAGGCTCTATGTCGCATTTTTTCGTGACAGGGACCCAGGATAATATCCTGGCTAATCTGCCTAAAGAAGCCGTCCAGGTGCTGCCGCCAGAACAGGCCCATATAACAGTTATAAATCCTATATTCAGAATGGAGCCCGACAAAGGACCTCTTCCGAGTGAGGCGGAATCAGAAGAGCTCTTTTCCTTGTTCAGGCGGGCCATGACAGGGGATGCCGTGCGATCCCTTATATCTAACGGGATAGGCCCGGTTTTGTTTGACAGAGTGGTCTTCAGGGAAAGAGATGTGAAACTATACGGGCAGAGCGACGGGTTGAAGACTTTAAGAGAAGGGCTTGAGGGTATATTGAGAGATGCCGACAGCCGTTTTGATTTTGCGGAAGGCATGCCGGAAACACACACGACCCTTGTAAGATTCGGGGACGGCATGTCAAAAGGGACATATAAGCAATTGAGGGCTTTGATGGAACGAGCGGTCATAGGCATGGACGAGCCCGTCAATTTCCATATTACGCCGGAGACCCTTGTGGGGGTTATGTTCCCCGGGCTTTTTCTGCCATGGGAGAGGGAGTTTTCTCTTTTGCCCGGCGCAGATTCCTGAAAAAGTCCTTTAGAGCAACGCTGCATTCTTCTTTTAGAATGCCTTTTACTATGGCAGGCCTGTGGTTAAGCTTTTTGTTCCCGATTATATTCAAGATGCTTCCGGCCGCGCCTGCTTTCGGATCTGAAGCCCCGTAAACAAGTTTTTTTATTCTCGAAAGCACCATCGCCCCGGCGCACATAGGACAGGGTTCAAGTGTCGAGTACAGTTCCACGTTCTCCAGCCTCCAGGTTTTGAGTTTTTTTACTGTTTTTTGCAGGCACAAAAGTTCCGCATGGGCCGTCGGATCTCCGCGTTTTTCTTTTTCGTTATGTGCTCTGGAGATGATCTTGCCGTTCAATACCGCTACCGCGCCAACGGGAATATCTCCGGTCTTTAACGCTTTTGCCGCTTCTTTAAGCGCAGCGGCCATATAGTATTTGTGATCGAGCATTTCTATGTTAATATTATAGGCATAAAACCATGCCTAAGACACGCGAAAAAATATTGATGTCTTCCACGGATATTGCCCGTTCCCTTAAGAGGATGGCGCAGGAGATCATAGAAAAAGATAAAGGGGCCGGGCAGCTTGTGCTGGTCGGGATAATGGACGGTGGGCTTCCCATAGCACTAAGACTTGCGGCCCTTATAGAACAGAGCGAGGACAAAAAAGTCCCGGTGGGAGGGCTGGATGTATCGCTTTACAGGGACGACCTGTCTATACGCGGGAAGAATATAGAACCGAAAAGATCAGACATGTCCTTTTCCATAGACAAAAAGACCGTAATACTGGTTGATGATGTTCTCTTTCACGGACGTACCGTGCGTGCAGCGCTTGATTCGCTTAACGATTACGGAAGACCCGCCAAAGTGCAGCTGGCCGTCCTTGTTGACAGGGGCAACAGAGAACTGCCGATCCAGCCGGATTTTTGCGGCAAGAAGATATCCACGACCATGGACGACAAAGTTGCTGTCGATCTTTCCGAAGACGGCGGGGACGACAGGGTCGTTATAAGGTAGATCTTCAGGTTCTTTTCCGGTCAAACTGCCGTTGTATTATAATTAACCCATGGACCAATATTCGCAGATAACCGCTGTAGAAGCATCCGCCGGATCAGGAAAGACCTACAGCCTCGCGAAACATTATGTCAAACTCCTTATTCGGGATTATAAGGATCACGGCCCTCAGGCTTTCACGGGGATACTTGCCGTCACTTTTACCAACAAAGCTTCCTATGAGATGAAGCAGCGGATACTAAAGATGCTGAAGGCCGCGGAATTTGGTTCATTCACTGGCCGGGAGGAAAAGAACGAGCTGCTTTCATATTGGGGAGTAGACATGCCAACCGCAAAAAAAATGTCTATTGCATTCCTTAATGCGATAATGAATAGTTATACATATTTTCAGGTGCGCACTATAGACAGCTTCATTAACAACGTTATTCTGGCGTGTTCTTTCGATATTAACCTTCCTTCGCATTTTGATATTGAGCATGATTACAAGACTTATCTTTCACAGGCACTAGACTCTTTGATAGATGATGCGGATGATGATGAAGGCGTTCGCGGCAAGTTCACGGCATTTCTTGACAGGTTCCTTAATATAGAACAGAAAGTTAACTGGTATCCTCAAAAAGACATTCTCGAGACGGTCGTAAGCCTGTACAACGATGTCGCTACGCACGGAGGAGAGCTCAAAGCATCCGGACAAGGGGCAGGCATCATACATGTTAAACGCAATGAGTTTAAGGAGCTTGTCGAAAAGCTCTCGAAGGTCATGCCGGATGGGACTAACGCAAACCTTAAAAAAGGAATAGAAAAAGCCCTCTCAATGTCCGGCGGGCCGGGGCTTGATATCGCGGGGTTGTCCAAGTATTTTCAGAGAGACGAGTATCAGGTCAACGCAAAACATGATGTTCCTGCCGAAGTTGAAGAACTCTGGAAAAAGATCAGAAAAACGCTTAAAGATATTTGCGAGGCCGAAAGTTTTACGCAGTTTGACGCTTACATCGATATCTATAACATGATGACCCAAAGATTTAGGGACCTGTCGCGAAGGGACAGGATATTGTTCCTCCCGGAGCTCAACAGGATAGCAGGGGAAGTGTTCGAGGAAACGGACATGCATGTTCCCGAGCTGTATTTCAGGCTGGCTTCCAGAATAAGGCATTATCTCCTGGATGAGTTCCAGGATACTAACGATCTTCAATGGAGCAATTTTAAGCCCTTGATAGGCGAAGCGATATCTTCCGGGGGGTCGTTTTTCTATGTGGGGGACAAGAAACAGTCGATCTACAGGTTTCGCGGAGCGAACAGCGAGCTCTTTGACGAAGCGAAAGGAGAGTTCCCTGGCTACAGGCTCGATGAGAAAGACTTGGACGATAATTGGAGAAGTTCAAAAGAGATAGTAGAATTCAACAACTCTGTGTTCTCAAAGGGAAATATCGATAGTTTTCTTGCGCCGCTTGCCGAAGAAATATCCGGTCTTGATGCTGCAGTGCATGACGTGTTTAAGAAAACCAAGCAGAACACTGTTAAACTCTCGATGAAAGGCAGCGTAAAAGTCGAGCATATAGATGACGGAGACCAAGAAGCTGAAGAGATAATAAGAGAAAAGACCGTCGAGGAGGCAAAATCGCTTGCTTCCATTCACGGGTTCTCGAACGTTTGCATCCTGTGCAGGGACAACAGGGATGTGGAAAACATATCGTCATGGTTGATAGAAGCAGGGATCCCGGTGCAGTCGGAAAAAACTCTGAGCATCAAAGAAAATCCTCTGATCAAGGAGCTGATCTCTTTTCTGGTATTTCTTAATTCGCTTGTGGATGATACCGCGTTTGCTTCGTTCATTTCTGGAAAAATGTTCTCAAAGGCTTCCGGGATCCCACAATCAGAGATAGGGCAGTTCCTGTTCGACAACAGGAGCGATAAAAGAGAGAGCAAAACCCCGCTTTATAAAAATTTTAAGAAGAAATACGGCTCGCAATGGGGCGAGTATATTCAGGACCTTTCACGCACCGTAGGCTTTATCCCGCTGTATGAATTTTTGATCCGGATAATGGAAAGGTATAAGGTCCTGGAGAACTTTCCGCAGGACCATGCGTATTTTATGAGGCTTCTGGATATCATAAACGATAAAGAAGATAAGCTTCGAACAGTTGCCGGATTTTTAGATTTCTTTGAAAACACTAAGGAAAACATCTATGTCAATTCTGCAGGCTCTGATGCCGTCAAGGTCATGACTATCCACAAGGCAAAAGGGCTTGAGTTTACAGCGGTCATAATCCCGTTCCTGAAAATGGAGCCCAAGATCGGCGGACCGAGAAAAAAATCGTATGTTGTCGCAAAGACCGGCAAGGACCTGAGACTTGTGCGGCTAAAAAAAGAATATAACGGTTATTCGGAAGTGCTCGAAAAGATATACAATGCGGAATATGTAAAATCTTTTTGCGACGAGCTTAACAATGTGTATGTGGCGCTCACCAGGCCTGTGCAGGACCTGGTGGCATTTGTCCCGCCCAAAGCAGGCAGGAGTAAGAATATTGTCAGGGGGCTGGTCGCGCCGGTAAACATAGCAGTCGACAGCCGCCGGTCGACAGTCGACAGTTCGGAAGGTGCAAAAGTGCTGCGCATCAATCCGGATAGTCTGGGAGATCCGATATCCTTTATCAAAGGCGAAGACTTTACCGAAAAAGCAGTGTCTAAGAGACAAAACAGGGTCTTGGGCAGTATCGCACATTATCTTTTGTCCGGTATCGCGGATGCTTCACAGTCTCTGACCGACGAGACGGTAGTCTCATCAAAAAAAATATTTCCGTATGCCGATATCTCTGTTCCGAGAAAATGGGTCGAGGCTTTGCTAAAAGATAAAAAGATCGCGGATTTTTTTAAGCCCGGAGACGAGGTGTATACCGAAAAAGAAGTCGTAAATTCCAAAGGGGAGATGAGCAGGATAGACAGGCTGATAGTGAAAAAGGACGAGGTCTGGGTGATCGATTTTAAAAGCAGCGAAGAAGGGAGTCGAGACCATTACAACCAGATAAAGCGCTATGAGGATGCGCTCAAACAAATCTATAAAAGATCAAAGGTAAGAGGTTTTTTGATATATTTTGATACCTGCCAGGCGGAGGAAGTCGATGGATAAATGTATTACTATAGGGCTTGGCGAGGACCTGATAAAAAGGCTTGCGGATCTTTTAATAGAGCAGTCAAAAGGCTCTCCGGACCTGAGCCGCACTCTTTGTGTCTTCAGCAACAGAAGAGCGTCTTTGTTCCTGATAAAGGAGCTTTCAAAACGGCTTGGCTCTAGTTTCTTTCCGCCGAAGATGATGATAGACGATGACCTGGCGGAGGAGATCGTAAGGTCTCACACGGAATACAGTGTCATGCCTTCCCAGGAGTCGCAATATATCATCTATAACCTGGCAAAAAAACACGCTCCTTCACTGGTCAGAAAAAGGCCCGGGTTTGCGGATTTTATTTCCTGGGCGCAGGAGATAGCCTCTTTTATCGACCAGCTGGACATGGAAGCTGTAGATGACAAAGCCCTGTCGGATCTTAAGACCCATGCCCGAATAGGCCTGTCCGTGCCTGCGAGCATAAACCAACTGCTCAAGAACATCGGATATATCCGGGAAGAGCTGCACAAGGAGATGGAAAAAAGAAAACAATATTCAAGGGGCTATACATATTTAAAAGCAGCCGAACTGTTCGAGGAAAAGGACATATCAGGATATGAAAACATTTTAGTCTGCAATTTCTTTTATATGCAAAGAACGGAAAAAGAAATATTCAAGAGGCTTTTTAGATCAGGCAAGGCAAGCCTTATATTTCAGGGAGACGCTAATGATTGGCCGACGTTAAAAGAGAATTCTGCGGAGTTCGGAGTGAATATCAATTCGACAGTTGACAGCCGGTCGTCGAACGCCTGCCTTTACGAAGCAACTGATAAACACGCAGAAGCCGGAATAGTGAAAGAATTAATGAAAAAGATGGTTTCCCCGGGGTCTGATACGGTAATTGTTTTGCCTGAATACGATGCGCTTCTTCCCGTGATAGCTCAGGTCTCGCAGCATATAGGGGAGTTCAATATTTCTATGGGCTACCGGCTTACAAGGAGCTCGATCTACTATCTTTTGATGTCGATCTTCAAAGCTCAGAACTCCCGCAAAAAGAACGGGCACTATTATTCAAAGGATTATCTCGAAGTGCTGATGCATCCTATTGCCAAAAACTGGGAAGGGTCGGTCGAGAGCAAGAGCGCCAGGATACTTGTGCACAATATCGAGGAGTCGCTAAGCAGCCTGTTTGTCAGTCCGGAAGATATCGAAAAAGACAGCGCTCTTCTTGATCTTGCGGCGGATGAAGCGGGCGGCGGGATCAAAAAAGAAGACCTGAAAAACTCTCTTTTATCCCTTCATGACACGCTTTTCAGGAATTGGGAAGATATACAAACTTTCTCTCAGCTGGCTTCTGCGGTCAGCTCATATCTTGACTAATCC
>CALFCX010000166.1 GCA_937950635.1 uncultured bacterium | reverse complement strand
GGATAGAAGCCGGCCTGCCTCTTTACGGACATGAGATAAGCCCTGAAGATACTCCTTTGGGTGCCGGTTTTGATAGGTTCGTTAAGTTTGAAAAGGGTGATTTTGTCGGGAAGACATCGCTTATCTCGAAGAAAGAGTCAGGGGAATTTAAAAGACTCATAGGGTTCAACCTTGATGGAAGGGCTGTCCCGAGGCAAGGGCACGAGCTGTTCGGCGATAAGGGTAAGATAGGCTATGTTACGAGCGGGACGTTCTCTCCTACGCTTGATCGTCCGATCGGAATGGCCTATCTTTATCCCGGAACCCAGAGCGGAAATGGGCCCGTGAAAGTGCAAATAAGGGACAATATGTTCGAGGTCTCTCTTAGGCCCCTTCCTTTCTATAAACGTGCCCGTTTGTGATAAAATATTGGTATCTAATCAACGGAGGGGCCAATACAGATGTTTAATCCTCAGGAACTAAAATTCACCAAAGAACATGAATGGATAGGCCCGGACGGCACGGTAGGGATAAGCGATCATGCCCAGCATGAGCTCGGGGATGTTGTATTCGTAGAGCTGCCGAAATTATCCGGCACGCTAAAAAAAGGCCAGGAAATGGGAGTGCTTGAGTCCGTCAAATCCGTTTCCAGCATCTATTCTCCAGTTGACGGGACAGTTTCAAAGATAAACGAAAAACTCTCCGAGGATCCGGACCTTGTTAACAAAGAACCTTACGGACAGGGATGGATAGCGGTTATTTCAATGAGCGATAAAAAACAACTGGACGGCTTGATGGACTATACGGAGTACATGAAGTTCGTCGGGAAATGATCTGGGTCGATCTAATGAACTACATCCCTAATACCAAATCCGACCGCCGGGAGATGCTCTCTTTCCTGGGTCTTAAGACCGAGGGTGACCTTTTTAAGGATATTCCCGCGTCTGACGGAGCGAAAAAGGTCCCTGATATTCCGCCTGCCGCCGATGAGCCGACCCTGACAAGGGAACTGAGAAGTCTAAGCGAGAAAAATGAGCATTGCGGCAAATACATATCTTTCATGGGAGGAGGTGCCTACAGGCACTTTATCCCTTCAGCCGTTAAACACGCCGTGTCCAGGGCGGAGTTCCTGACAGCCTACACGCCTTACCAGGCGGAAATGAGCCAGGGGCTTTTACAGGCGATCTATGAGTATCAGACCATGATCTGCAATCTCACCGGAATGGAAGCGTCAAACGCTTCCCATTATGACGGAGCAACGGCGCTTGCGGAAGCCGCAGTTGTAAGCTGTAACCATACCGGCCGCAAAAAAGTGATCGTGGCCGGATCGGTGCACCCGAATTACAGGCAGGTTTTGCGGACCTATTCTCTCGGCGGGAAATTCATCGTGGAAGAAGGGCCGGTCTCGGCCGGCAACTCCGATATCAGGGCCTTAAAAGAGCGCATCTCCGCGGATACGGCCTGTGTGATAGTTCAGATGCCGAATTTTTTCGGATATCTTGAGGATGTGTTCGAGATCTCGCAAATGGCGCATTCAAACGGAGCCCTCTTCGCCGTAAGTGTTGATCCTATATCTCTGGGGATGCTGGCAAAGCCTTCGGAGTACGGTGCCGACATAGTCACTGCCGAAGGGCAATGTCTGGGGAGCGAGCTGAACTTCGGGGGGCCTTATCTCGGGATATTCGCGGTTAAGAAAGAGCTTGTAAGAATGATCCCGGGAAGGATAGTCGGTATGACCTGCGATCATAACGGAAACAGGGGATTTGTCCTTACGCTTCAGGCCCGAGAACAGCATATAAGACGAGAAAAAGCCCCTTCAAACATCTGCAGTAATCAGGCTTTTATTGCGCTGACGGCTGCGGCTTATCTTTCTTATGTCGGAGAAAAAGGGCTTGAGACCATAGCCGGGTCGAGCCATTCAGCTGCAATGAGCGCATACAATAGGATAAGTCGATTGAAAGGCTTCTCAATACCGTTCGGCAAAAGGTTTTTTAAAGAATTTGCGGTAAAGCTGCCGGTCGCGGCCGAAAAAGCCAAAAAAAAGCTTTTGGATAACGGCATATTGGCGGGTCCGGATCTGGGGCGTTTTTATCCGGAGCTCAAAGACCATATTCTGCTCT
Organism: uncultured bacterium; assembly: GCA_937950635.1. GTDB lineage: Bacteria > Margulisbacteria > WOR-1 > JAKLHX01 > JAKLHX01 > CALFCX01. The sequence goes on along the minus strand of CALFCX010000166.1, from coordinate 23,383 downwards.
GTTTTACGGAAATGAACACAAAGAACGAGATAGACAGGCTTATCTCGGTGCTCTCAAATGTATGAAGAACGCACATATAGGAAATATTCCGTAAGCGACGATCTCACCAGTTTCCGTATAGTCTACGGGGAGACCGACCTTTTTATCAGCTGCGATCTGGACCTGAAAGACATCGCCGAAGCAAAGGTCAAGGAACTCCGCCTTCAGCTCAATAAATACATAACCGGTAATCCTGTTTTTGAATCGTCATTTGTGCCCATAAGATACGATCTTTTTGCTCCCCCTATCGCCAAAGACATGATGAAAGCGTCTTCCTTGATGAAAGTCGGCCCTATGGCCGCGGTTGCAGGGGCTTTTGCCGATCTTGTCGGGCGGGAACTTTTAAAGCATTCCGCGCAGGTGATAATTGAGAACGGCGGGGATATATTCATGAAAACGCAGGTCCCGAGGAAAGTGGCTATTTTTGCGGGGGATTCTCCTTTCTCGGAAAAAATATCGCTTGAGATAAGTCCGGAAGAGACCCCTTTGGGCATATGCACATCTTCAGGTACGGTGGGACATTCGGTAAGCTTCGGGAAAGCCGATGCCGTGGTCGTGAAGGCATATTCGGCTTCTGTCGCAGACGCGGCCGCTACGGCTATATGCAACGAGATAAAGACTTCCGGGGATATAGACAAGGTGCTCGGGAAGCACAAAAACAACGGCAAATTACGCGGGATCCTTATAGTAAAAGGCGACAGAATGGGGATCGCCGGATCAATAGATATTGCAAAGGTTTAGGACCCTCTTGACAATCCCCTTATGTGTTTGATAATGGTATATGAGCTTGGCGGATCGTACGAGGAGGTGAGGCATCTTTTTCTCTGAGCCGTCGGGTTAAAAATACGATGAAATACGAAAGGAGTCGAGATATGAAGAAGATATCCGCGATTATTTTAAGCATATGTTTAGTTTCCGGTTTTGCAGCCGGTGTTTTTGCGGCCCCCCCTAGAAGAAAAGTCGTAAAACCTACGCCTAGGAAAATAGTGCCTGTAAAGCCAGCTCCAATAGCTCCGGAGACATCGATACCGGAACCGGCCCCGGTCACGCCTGCACCGGCAAAACCGGCGTCTTCAAAGAAAACCGGATTTTCATTAGGAGCTAAAGCCGGGTTGACGGCCGGAGTCCCGGCGGTGACCGCTGATCTGGATTATTCCCTGGCCAGCTGGATCCCCGGTGCTGCAGCGAGGATCAGCCTGGACTATGTTACGGGGAACAATCCTAACAGTGCCGCCGCGATAGACAATCCTATGAAAGCTGTCGATCTTAAGATAGGAGGCACCTATGCTTTGGATATGCTGAAAAATCCCGCTTTGCCGGTCGATTGGTATACCGGAGCCGCTTATATTATTCCGGTCAAAGTTGACGGTGGCAGGACCGGCGGATGGGGTGCGGAAGCTTTTTTGGGAGGCAAGCACGACATTTCAAATGCAGGAAAGATCTACGGAGAGCTGGGTTATGCCGGGTTGAAGTACGGGTCTTCCGTTGCGGCTCTTAAAGGGCTTTCGGCAGCTTTGGGATACAGCCATTCATTCTGATCCGTCCCGGGATCTGTCGATATCACAAAATCCCCGCTTCTGCGGGGGTTTTGTTTTGTATTGCCTTGTATTATAATTAGTACGTGAATTCCACTCTGTTAAGAAGGGCTGCTATACTGCCTGTTATCCTTGCGTGCTTTTTTGCTCCCGCTTTTTCCGAGCAAAAAGCGGATAATGACGAGCTGACAGAGAAAAGGGAAGAGCTCAATAAGATATATCAAGAGCTGGAAAAAAGCAAAGCGCGGCTCGAAAGGACCGAACGTGAACAAAAGAACGTAGTTCAGCAGCTCTTCATAATAAACAAGAACCTTAAAAAGACCGCAACTCAGCTAAGCCGCGCCGAACAACAGAAGCAGGCCAACGAAAGAAAACTGGTATTCTTAAGGGCTTCTTTGGACGAAACAAAAAAGAAACTGAGCGAGCGCAGCGGCATCCTGAAGGACAGGGTGCGCGAAGTTTATAAATCCGGCGGGCTCAATTATCTGCAGCTCCTTCTCTCTGCCGACGCTCTAGGGGATTTTATAAGCAAAAGCTATTTCTTTGAGAAGATAATTGCCAGGGACCTCCGTTTGGCGGACGAGATATCATCGGAACACGATAAAATATCCTCCAAAAAAGCCCGGCTCGAAGGCGTAACAGAAGAAATAAAACAGTTGGCTTCTTATATCCAGTACAAAAAGAAGACCATAGAGAAGCAGGCGCAGGAAAAAGAAAAGGTCAATCAAGCACTGGAAGCAAGAAGAAAGGATTATGAGAAAAAGATCGAAGAACTTGAGCAGACCTCAAAAGAAATAGAAAAGCATATACAAAAACTAGTTGCCGCAAGGTCCGCCAAAGGGATAGTCGTTAAAGGCGGAACAGGCAAGTTCATCTGGCCATTGGAGGGAAGGATAACTTCGAGATACGGCTACAGACGCAGCCCGTTCTCCAGGAGAAGACAATTCCACACAGGGCTCGATATAGCCAATTCTTACGGAACTCCGATAAAATCCGCTGATGGCGGTGAAGTGATATTTTCAGGATGGTGGGGCGGCTATGGCAAAGCCGTCATAGTCGATCACGGGAAAGGGTTTTCCACGGTGTACGCGCATATGTCGAGGATATATGTTCAAAAAGACCAGCCGGTGGAAAAAGGGCAGGTAATAGGGCTTGTAGGAAGTACGGGCTATTCAACAGGGCCTCATCTGCATTTTGAGGTAAGGAAGAACGGGGCTACCCAGGACCCGATAAAATGGCTGCCTTAAGGAACGGAGGAAAAATGAGAAAGCGTCTTTTGAAGTTAGTGGTAATATCCGCAGTGATATCCGTCTCTTTCATGGGATTGCATGCAGTTTCGGCTTGGAGCGGGCTGAACCAGAAGCTTGAAATATTCATGCAGGTGCTTGAGCTTGTAAAAGGTGATTATGTTGATAAGAATGTTGATGACCAGAAGCTGGTCTATGGCGCGATAAAAGGTATGCTGGAATCCTTGGATGACCCATATACCAGGTTCATGGAGCCGAAGCCTTTCAGAGAAATGCAGATGAGAATGAAGGGATCCTATTCTGGCATAGGCATATATATAGGCATAAAGAACAAAAAAATAACCGTAATATCTCCCATTACCGATACTCCGGCCTTTAAGGCAGGATTAAAGGCAGGGGACAGCATAGTCAGCATAGACGGCAAGCCAACAAAAGACATGGGGCTTGAAGAGGCAGTCAGCATGATACGAGGCGATAAGGGGACCACTGTAAAATTGGGGATAGTTAAGCGAGGTCAGAGCGACAAAAAAGAGTATTCGATAGTCAGGGATAACATAGTAGTAAAAAGCGTGGAGACGAAAACACTGGATAAGAACATAGGATATATAAAGCTGAACACTTTTGAGAACGTGAATGCCGGCACCGAGATAAGAAAAGCAATAAATGAAGCGAAATTCAAAGGAGCAAAAGGGCTGATACTGGATGTGCGCAACAACGGAGGGGGACTCCTTTCTAATGCGGCGGAGATAGCCGGAATGTTCCTTAAAAAGGGGGATATAATAGTATTTACCGTCGACAGGGACGGCAGAAGAGAAGTGATGAGGTCCTCGGGAGAATATATATGGCAGGGACCTTTGGTGATGTTGATAAATGAAGGCAGTGCCAGCGCGTCCGAAATACTTGCCGGAGCCATAAAGGACAACGGCTATGGGATACTTGTAGGCTACCATAGTTTCGGGAAAGCCTCGGTCCAAAGCGTGAGACAGTTGCCGGATAATTCCGCGCTTTTACTTACTGTTGCAAAATACCTGACACCCAGCGGTCATGATATATCCAAAAAGGGCATAAGCCCTGATATAGAGGTGCGAACGGGCAAGGAAAAGGACCTTTCTAACGGGGATGATGAAAATGACGCGAAAGAACCCGAATTCACGGATGAAGAGGATGATAAGGATGTACAATTGGATAAAGCAGTGGAAATAATAAAGGGGAAAATAAAATGACCGTTCTAGATGATCTGACTGCTCAAAGGAGTATGGACCCCGGGGGGATGGCCGAACTTATTTGCCGTTTCCCTTCAATGATGAAGGAATCTCTCGATCTTGTTTCTTCCGTTCCCCTGTCACCGGATATCCGCCCCGGCGGCGTTATCTTTTGCGGCATGGGCGGATCCGCGATAAGCGCGGATATAGCTTCCAGACTTGCGGAGAGGATGTTCGATGTCCCGGCGATAGTTGTAAGAGGGTATGATCTTCCAAAGTTCGCCGGGAAGGATTCCCTGGTATTTATACTCAGTTATTCGGGGAATACAGAGGAGACCCTGTCATGCTATGAAGAAGCTTTGTCTTCCGGCGCAAAAATAATTGCAGTCACTTCGGGAGGCAAATTGGCGGAAAGATCTATTGAAAAAGGCCACGCCATTTTTAAGATACCCGCAGGGTTGCCGCCAAGAGCTTCAATGCCGTATCTTTTAGTTCCGATATTATACGTGCTGGACCGGATCTTTCCGGGAACAGACCTGTTGGGGCAGATCGGGGAATCAGTTGGCGTGCTTGAAGAGATAAAGGATATGCTAAAGCCGGAGATACCGCTTTCCGCGAACATGGCTAAACAGACAGCTGCTGCTATGATCGGGAAGCTCCCGTTCATATTCGGTTCCGAAGGCGGCAGCGATGCGGCGGCGTACAGATGGAAATGCCAGATAAGCGAGAACAGCAAAATGAACGCCTGTTTTAATGTGTTCCCGGAAATGGACCATAACGAACTGGTTAATCTTGCCGGGGCCGGTTCAAAGGATGTTTTTGCGGTTTTCTTAAGGGACGAAAGAGAAAGCGGACGGATGAAGAAACGGATAGATGTTACCGAAAATATAATAAGGGGCAGTATAAGCGGAGCGGCAAAAATATATTCCAAAGGGATATCTCATCTTTCCAGGATACTTTCTCTTTGCTATTTTGGGGATTTTGTAAGCATTTACCTGGCTTTTCTTGCAGGGGTAGATCCTATGCCGGTCAAGGCGATAGAAAAGCTCAAAAAGGAACTCGCAGCTTAAATGAAAGCCGTAATAATAGCCGGGGGGTTCGGTACAAGGATGAGGCCTCTTACATACAACAGGCCTAAACCCGTTGTAAATGTGGCGAACAGGCCTTTTGTTGTGCATCAGATAGAACTTCTGAAGCGGTACGGCATAACGGATATAATCCTGAACCTCCACTACCTTCCCGCGAACATGGAACTTTTGCTCGGCGACGGTAGCGACATGGGAGTAAGTATAAGCTATTCCCTTGAGAAAAACCCGCTCGGGACCGCCGGGGCCGTGAAGAACGCGGAACAGTTCTTTGATAACGAGCCTCTTATTGTTTTTAACGGCGATATCCTCACCGATATAGATATTTCCGATCTGGTTGATTTTCACAGGAAAAATTCGGCAAAAGCGACCATAGCTCTCACAGAAGTTGAAGATCCGACCCCTTACGGCCTTGTTATAACCGACGAAAAAGGCCGCGTGACCAGTTTTCTTGAAAAGCCCAGCTGGGAGTCAGTGACGACAAAGAACATAAACGCCGGAATATATGTCCTTGATCCCGCCATTTTCAAAGATGTGCCTGCCGGAAAGCCGCATTCATTTGAGAGGGAGCTTTTCCCCGGACTCCTTGAAAAAGGGGAAAAGGTCTTTGCCAAGGTCTCATCCGCTTATTGGCTTGATATAGGCAGTCCGCAAAAATATATGCAGGCTCACAAGGACATATTGAACGGAGATGTTTCCGTCAATATTGAAGGCGACAACAAAGGCGGCAATATCTGGGTCCACAGATCCTCGTCTGTAAGCCCTTCGGCCAAGCTGAGAGGGCCTTTGGTGATAGGCAGGGGAGCAAAACTTTCCGACAGGTCCAGCGTGAAAAGTTTTTCTGTGATAGGAGAGAACGTGTCTCTCGAAGAAGGCGCGATCGTGGAAGATACGGTCATACTTCGGAACTCAAAGATAGGCAGGGATGTCAAGCTTAAAAACTGTATAATAGGGGAGAACTGCATAATAGAGGATTTCGTGGAAATGATATACGGAGTTGTCCTGGCAGATTATTCGATAGTGAAGAAAGGGTCAAAGCTATTGTGAAAAAAGACCGTGAGACCGCGGTAAAAAAGATAATAGAAGATGTCAGAAAAAAAGGCGACAAAGCTCTCCTTGGTTATTGCGCCAAATTCGATAAGGCCGGATTCAAGCAGTCGTCAGAACTTAAAGTGTCTCCCGAAGAGATAAGGTCCGCCTGTGAAACAGTGGATAAGGAATATCTTGTCTCTTTGCGCAGAGCGATAAAGAATATCAGATTTTACCATGAGAAACAAAAACCCGATCAATGGTTCGAGACTTTGCCCGACGACCTGGTCCTGGGGCTTCGCAGCATACCCATAGAGTCGGTCGGGGTCTACGTCCCTGGAGGCAGGGCTTCGTACCCGTCCTCGGTCGTTATGAACGTTGTCCCCGCACAGATAGCCGGAGTAAAAAATATAGTCATGGCAACGCCCGTGGGACCGGACAAAAAAGTAAGTCCTTATGTATTGTCCGCCGCCAAAGAACTCGGTATAACACAAATCTACAAGATAGGCGGAGCTCAGGCCATAGCAGCTCTCGCGTTCGGGACAAGGACAGTCCCAAAGGTGGACAAAATAGTCGGGCCGGGGAACGCTTTTGTAACACTCGCAAAAAAAATGCTCTACGGGCAGGTCGGGATAGATAAACTCGCGGGCCCGAGCGATGTGGTGATAATAGCCGATGAGACAGCCGATGTCCGGTATGTCGCCCTTGATATGTCTTCTCAGGCAGAACACGATCCGGACTCGAGAGCGACACTTATAACGACCTCTAAGGATATAGACCGTGATGTCAGGAATCAGCTTAAAAAGACCGGATATATGAAACAATCCAGGATAGTAACGGTAAGAACTCTGGATGAGGCAGTAAAGATATCCAACGAAATAGCCCCCGAACATCTTGAGCTTATGGTAGCCGTACCGCAGAAGCTTCTTGAAAAGATAACGAACGCCGGCGCGGTGTTTTTGGGGCCTTTTTCCCCTGTAGCGGCCGGGGATTATATAGCAGGGCCGAATCATGTCCTGCCTACGGATGGGTCCGCAAGGTTCTCTTCACCGCTGGGTGTATACGATTTTGTGAAAAAACAGAGCGTGATAGGGTACACAAAATCCGCACTTCAAAAATTCGGAAAAGACATAATAAATCTGGCCCGGGCCGAAGGATTTAATTATCACGCCAAATCGGTGGAGGAAAGGTTCAGATAGTCTTTATTCCCGACCTTCTCAGCAATTCTTTCGGATTGTCTGATATAGCGATCCTCGCATCCTTTTCCGGCAGGCCGCAGCTTTTGGCGAGATCATAAGCCTTTTCCTGGCTTATGTAATCCGAAGGTCCGTGGGCGTCCGTGTTCACGAGCATTTTAGCTCCCGTCTTCAGGGCCATTTTTGCTACGTGCTTATTTGTCTCGTTGTGTGCCGGCTTTGCCGAAAGCTCAAGAAAAACTCCGTTGTCTTTGGCTCTGGCCGCATCTTCTTCCGTTATATATCCGGGATGGGCCAATATGTCTATGAGACCTTTCTTTGATACTGCGGCCGAATTTGTCCCTTCCTCCACCGGCTCTGAAGGGGTCTGCCCGTGGCAGACTATTATTTTTGCGCCCATTTTCCGGGCTTCTTTTGCCATCGGGGCTATCAGCGACGGAGCTGCATGCGTTATTTCCACTCCGGGTACAAAGATGATATCAGAGAAAATAGCCTGCTTTTTGGCGAACGCAATAAGGCTTTTGATCACGTCTTCCAGGTTTGAATGGTCCACGTGGTCGGTTATTGCGATGGCCGCAAAACCCATCGAGCGGGCGTATCTCAATGCTTCCGCAGGCAGCAGCATCCCGTCGCTGAGCAGAGAGTGCGTATGAAGGTCTATTCTTTTCCCTAAACCCGTGTCCATCAATGGAATAATATCATATAATTGAGAGTATGAATATGCAGCCTGGACGGGTAGTCGATATAAAAATAGACAATATCGCCGCAGGAGGGGAAGGGATAGGGTCTCTGGACGGGATGAAGGTATTCGTTGAGAACTCCATTCCCGGAGAAGAGCTAAAAGTAAAGATCCTCGAAGTGAGAAAGAATTATGCCAGGGGTTCCGTGGCAGGTTTTTTGACCAGGTCCAAAGAAAGGGTCGAGCCGGCCTGCAAATATTATGAATCTTGCGGAGCTTGCCAGCTGCAGCATATGGATCATTCCGCACAGCTTAAGTATAAGACAGGCATAGTAAAAGATTCTCTGACGAGGATAGCGGGACTATCGGATGAAACAGTAAGGGATATCATAGGTTCAGAGAAGCAATGGGCCTACAGGAATAAGATGCAGTATCCGGTAAGATCTTCCCGTGACCGCAAGATATGTTTGGGATATTACAGGAAAGGCACGCATTCGGTAATAGATATAGATGATTGTCCCGTACTTCATCCGGCATTGAACTCAATAGCCGCGGCCGCCAGGGCCGCTATCAGCGAATCGGCCCTTAGTATTTATGACGAGGATTCCGGCAAAGGCCTGATCAGGCATCTTATTTCGCGGACTGCTTTTAATACGGGAGAATCAGAGATCGCTTTTGTGATAAACAGCAGCAGTTTCCCAGGATCGCGAAAACTTGTGGATAGATTACTCTCGGGACTGGACCGGTCGGTAAGAATAAAGAACATATCCTATAACTCCAATCTCAGAAGAACGAACGTTATACTCGGCGATATTACGCGCACTATCTTGGGCAAGGACTTTATCGTAGAAAAACTCGGGGACTTGCGGTTTGCCGTTTCCCCGGAGTCTTTCTTTCAGGTGAATCCGATCCAGGCGCAGCGTCTTTTTGAAAAGGTTGCCGAGTATTCCGGATTGGGAGGAAAAGAAACGGTCTTTGATCTTTACTGCGGCGGCGGAGCGATAGCCCTTTGGCTTTCCCGCAGTGCAAAATCGGTTTACGGAGTGGAGGAGGTCAAAGGGGCAGTATCAGATGCCAGGCGCAATGCCGGGCTGAACGGAATAAAGAACGTTTTTTTCAGGTCCGGAACGGTGGAAAAAGAGCTTAAAAAGATCTCGGCTGCCGGCATACGTGCGGATGTAATAGTGCTGGACCCTCCAAGGAGCGGGTGTTCTCCCTCCGTCATAGGATCAGTGCTCGAGCATTCACCCGAGAGGATCATCTATGTGTCATGTGATCCGGCGACCCTGGCCAGAGATCTGAAGATATTATGCGAGCGCTACGATATCCGGGAGATCCAGCCTTTTGACATGTTCCCTCAGACCGCGCATATAGAATGTGTCGCCTGGCTCGGCAAAAAACGCGTTTAATAATCCAAGTTATTTACTTGGGGGAAAAGCTCCTGCAGATATTCGGAAGATATATCTAGTTTTTTGAGCAGCTTTTTGTTTGATTTTATCAAAGATCGGGCTTCTTCTATCCTGTTTTCCGAGATCAGGTCATAAATGGTCTGCACCAGCTCCATGAAGGTTTTCATGTCGTTTATCGAGTTTTTTATGTCTTCGGGGTCGGTGCCCATGGATTCTATTAGCTCCGAATTGACCTCTACTATTTCAAAGGCTTCTTTGAATCTCCCGTGTTCCACCAGAAAATCTATTTTATTAAGTATCTCGTTGTATGTTATGGCCCTGATCACTGCTTCCTCGACATCCTGCGGGTCTATGCAAAGCTCCTTGAGTTCTTTCTCTCGGAATTTTATAACCGACAAAGCCCCCTCGAGATCGCTCGATTTTATGAACGGAGCCAGTTCTTTTATGAGGGTTTCTTCTGATAAAGGGGTATTCTTTCTTTCAATGTCCTGCAGAGGTCTTTGCCCGTTTATTGGATTTTTTATTCCGGGCCGCTCGGTAGAGCTTTTTACCGCGTCGAAGAACAGATTGTTGCCGGAGCTCTTGTGTACGTACATTACTGCTATATATCGCAACTATTCGGCGCGGATTTCACCTAAGAAAGGATGTTTTTCACAGCGTTGTACGCATTGTCCATTCCTTTTCCGATATCGATGCGATGAGCATTTTTGAACCTGTTGAACCAGCTTATCTGCCTTTTTGCGAAGTTCCGGGTCCTTTTCTTTATAAGCTCAATAGCCTCGTCTTTTGACAGCCGCCCTCCAAGGAAATCGGCTGTTTCCTTGTATCCCAGCGCCTGCATTGAAACAAGGTCTTTCGAATATCCCTTTTTAATTAGAGAATCCACTTCCTCAATAAGCCCCTGACGCACCATATTATCCACGCGGCGATCTATCCTTGCGTACACATTCTCTCTGTCGTCTTCTAAACAGATCAGCGTCAGATCGGTCCTTTCAAGGTTTTTTTGCAAAGATGAAATGGGTTTCCCGGTCTGGGCGAACACTTCCAGGGCCCTTATCATTCTTTTTTTGTCGTTAGGGGAGATCCGTTCCGCAGATACAGGATCGGCCTTGAGAAGGTCTTTTCGCAGGTCTTCCATAGGTCTTTGCGATAATTCTTTGCGGATATTTCCGTCAGCCGGCGCCAGCGGGAAAGAGAAATCATTGATGAAAGCATTGAGATATAGGCCTGTTCCTCCGACTATAAGAGGCAAGCGGTCTTTTTTGGATATTCTTTCTGAAAGGCCCTTGGCGTTCTGTATAAAGAGGGAAACATTCCATTCTTCGTTCGGATCCACTATGTCTATCAAATGATGTGTGGCCAGCTCTCTTTGTTCTTTTGTGGGTTTCGCGGTGCCGATGTCCATGTGCCTGTACACCTGCATTGAATCGGCCGATATTATTTCCGCGTTCTTTTCGAGCGCTATCTTAATGGCAAGTTCTGTTTTGCCTGATGCTGTGGGGCCGAACAAAAGTATCGATCTTTTCACCTTCGTTGCCGCAGGGCCAGGAGCCTGAGCAGCTGGAAAAGCGCCATGGCAGTAGCCGCTACATAGGTCAAAGCGGCGGCATCAAGGACCTTTTTTGCGAGGGTTATTTCCTCCTGAGGAAGATATCCGCTTGATGACAGCATCAAAACGGCCCTTTTGCTTGCGTTGAATTCCACCGGAAGCGTGATCACGGTGAAAACAACAGCCAGAGAGAACAATATTATCCCCGCGTCCATCAATGGTCCGTATCCGAAAATAAGGCCGGCGAAGAACAAAGGAATGGACAGATTTGAGCCCAGGCTCGAGATAGGGACTATGCTTGACCTTATCTTGATAGGGAAGTAGGATTCTTTTTCCTGAACTGCATGGCCGACTTCGTGAGCTACTATTCCCATGGCAGCCACGGATGATCCCGCATAAATGTCTCCCGAAAGATTTATTGTCCTGTTGCGCGGATCGTAATTGTCCGTAAGGCGTCCGGAAGCCGGTCGGACCTGTATATCTCCCAGACCGTTCCTGTCCAGAAGATTGCGCGCCAGGAGCCCTCCGTTCATTCCGGATGAAGATCCTATCTTAGCGTACTTTTCGAACGTTGAAGAAACCTTTATCTGCGCATAAAGAGCCAATATTAAAGCAGGGATCAATATCAGGAAAGTATGGTCGTAATAGAACATATATCAGCCCTCCTGTTGATCATCCTTTTGTTTGAAGTACACCTGTTCTATCTTTCTCAAACCTTCTATCACCAAGAGCGTTAATAATGTCGCGGAAGCCGCTCCGATATAAAGGCCGCAACCGACGGCAAGCCCTATCGCCGCCGTGACCCAGACGGAAGTAGCGGTGGTAAGCCCTCTTATGGCCTTGCCTGATTGGAGTATGGCTCCGGCGCCGATGAACCCGATCCCGGTCACTACTTGGGCGGCTATTCTTCCGGCATCGGACCCGGGGAATTTTTGTGACATCCCTATAGAGACCATCATAAAAAGGGTGGATCCTATGCATACGAGCATGTGAGTTCTCAGCCCGGCGGCTTTTTTATCCCGTTCTCTGACAAATCCTATCGCGCCGCCAAAGAACCCCGATAATATCAGCTGGTAGATCACGGTCAACTCTTCCATTTTGGATTCTCCTTTATAGTTTGAATCCGCCGTGTTTCTTGAAATGTTCGACAAGACCGCCGTCATTGAGAAGTGTCTGCATGGTTTGCGGGAAGGGATTTACGGCGACCTCAAAATCCTTTGTTTTGTTCTTGAGCTTTCCGGCGTCCAGGTCGAGCTCGAGTTCGTCACCGTCATTTATGTTGTCTGTGTCACATTCGATCAACGGAAGACCGAGATTAAAACAATTCCTGTAAAATATCCTTGCGAAAGATTTTGCTATCACTGCAGATATCCCGGCATATTTTATTGCCATCGGGGCCTGTTCCCGCGAAGATCCGCAGCCGAAATTCCTTCCGGCCACGATAAAATCGCCTTTCTTTATTTTTGAGTAGAATTCCGGGTCCAGGTCTTCCATCACATGTTTGGCCAGTTCATAAGGGTCCTGTATCTTGAACTTATAGCGTCCGGATATTATGTAGTCGGTATTTATGTCGTCAACTACTTTTGTTTTTCGAGCGGAACCTTTTAATAACATTGTCGGCTTTCCTCCTTACGAACATATCAGCCCCTATTATCACCCCCACGCCTATAAAAACGGCGGCGATAGGGACTGTAGGATCGACTTCGGGCATCCCGACCTTTATATACCTGGAAACGTTCTTTTCCCAGATGTAAGAGATCTCATCCGCGTCCTTTATGGACCTGTTCTGGGATGCTACGGGAGCATCCTTGACCGACACGGAAGGTCCGGCGGCAAAAAAAGCCACAAATAGGCAAGCCGCCGAAACAAAAGCCAAAACAGCCCATTTGGCATGATCCATCAGATATATTTTCTAGGGTCCGTTATCTTGCCTTCTATGACGGAAGCGGCAACCGTAGCCGGCGAACCGAGATATATCTCGGCCTTGTTGTTGCCCATGCGGCCTTTGAAATTCCTGTTCGCCGTGGAAAGGACTTTTTCTCCGTCCGACGGGACCCCGTTATGGGTGCCCACGCACGGCCCGCATCCGGGGGTCACGAATACGCCTCCGGCATCCATTATAGTTTGTACGATCCCGTTCTTCATAGCTTCTAAAAATATGTTCTTCGAGGCAGGGGCCACGATAAGCCGGCAATTCCTGCTGATTTTTTTGCCTTTAAGTACGGATGCCGCTATTTCCAGATCTTCCAGCCTTCCGTTGGTGCATGTGCCGATGAAGCCTTGTTGTATCTCAAGGCCTTCGACAGCTTCTATGGGGGAAACATTGTCGACGGTATGGGGCTTTGCGATCTGCGGAGAGAGGCCGGATACGTCTATATGCACGGTCTTTGCGAATTTCGCGTCCTTATCGGATTCGACAGGAGAAAAGACTTTTTTGGAATGTTTTTTTGTCCAATCGATAGTTTTTTTATCAGCCTTCATCAATCCTGCTTTTGCTCCCATTTCTATGGCCATATTGGATATGGTGAATCGGGCATCCACGGAAAGAGCTTCTATCGCGGGGCCGTCGAATTCGGCGGCCATATAGGTTGCTCCGTCGGCACCTATGTCGCCTATGATCTTCAAAATAAGGTCTTTGGAATATACTCCCTTAGGCCATTTTCCGGAGACCTCGAATTTTATGGTCTCAGGGAGTTTGAACCAGAGCTTTCCGCTTATCATGCCTGCCGCCAGGTCGGTTGAGCCTATGCCGGTGGAGAAAACATTTATCGCACCGTATGTGCATGTATGGGAATCCGCGCCTATCACCAGATTCCCGGGCCCCACAAAACCGGTTTCCGGAGCTATCTGATGACAAACCCCGCAGCCGATATCAAAAAGATTTATGCCCTGCGTTTTGGAAAAATCCCTTATTTTCTTATGTATCGCGGACACGCCCTCGTTAGGGGACGGTGAACTGTGATCGATTATTATAGCTATTTTGGACGGATCGAAAACTTTCTTGCCTTCCATTTTGTTGAACACGTCTATTGCAACACCGGACGTTCCGTCCTGGCCTATCATAAAGTCCAGATCAGCTATGACTATCTCTCCGGCGCGGGCGTCTTTGCCGCTGTGCATGGAAAGGATCTTTTCGGACATGGTCTTCCCCATGGTTTCTATTTTCCCTTGCTTTTTATTTTTATCAGGTTCCTGGCTTTTTCAACAATGTACGGGTCCAGATTTTTGGAAGAGATCACATCTTTCAGTATATTCCTTGCTTTTTTAGGTTCCGATATGTCCGCCAGATCAATCTTTGCCCTGGCGGCAAGGTCCGGATCGGCCTTTTTGTTCCCTATGATACCCATGAAAATACCGGTCGCTCTCGATTTGTCGTACCTGGCCATACGGCGCATTATATATTCGCCTTGGAGCAGCTTTGCCTTGATCGAGAAGTAATCATCAGGTTTGTCCTTCAAAAGCTCTATGGCATTCAGGCATATCTGGAGCTCCCCGTTGATATCGGTCTTTGGGTCATAAAGCAGCATTTCCGCGTGGTCCGTTATAGCCCTGGCCCTGAAGTAAGGATCGGCGACGTCATCCTTGAAAAGCTTTTCAAGCAGCTTCAGGATGGTTTTTTTATTCTCTTTTGCGTCCTTTTTCATAAGGAGCTCCGCTTCTACCACGAGGCATTTAGCACTGTAATAGTCGCTTTCGCCGACAAGGGAAAGCAGATTCTTGTAAGCTCTCTGAGCAAGCTCGACAGCTTCTTCTATGTCTTTCTTGTCGGACGCCCTTATCGCGAGCTCCGCCTTGCCTATCATCGAGGCCGCTCTTAAATATCCGTAAGTGGCGTGCTGAAGAACGAAATCATAATGTGTTTTTGCCTCTTTCCAGTCGCCCGGGTCGTCGCGGGTTATCAAAAGGTCGGCAAGACCGAACCTGATCTCAGAAACGTTGAAGCCCCCTTCAACGAAACGGAGCATTTTACGGTATTTGTTGATAAGCCGGTTCAGCCGTTCTTTTTCCCCTACAGCGGCTATGGTGGTCTGTACCAGATGGGACAATATAGGGGACAGCGTGCCTCTCATTGTTTGTTTTTGGGCTCCTTTTTAACTCTCAACTCTTGATAAATTATTCTACCTACTGTAAAATATATTGTCAAATGACCACCCCTTTCAGACAGGAACAGCTTCGTGAACTCGAGGCAAAACTGGGGACGAGATTTTTCTCCGAAGATCTGGTGGACCAGGCGCTCACCCACAGCAGCTATGTCAATGAATACAAAAAGCCCGGCATCAGCGATAATGAGCGCATGGAATTCCTCGGCGACGCGGTCCTTAAGCTGGTAGTTTCCGATTATTTATTTGAGCATTATCCCGACAAAGACGAAGGAGCTCTGACAAAAATAAGGGCTGCCGTTGTTTCAGACCTTTCACTTTCCGAAATATCGAAAAATCTGAATATCGGTTCGTACCTGCTCCTTGGCAGGAACGAGCGCTCATCAGGCGGAGAAAAAAAGAAATCCAATCTGGCTAACGCTCTTGAGGCCGTTATAGCAGCCATATACATGGGCACGGGGATAGATGAGGCAAAAAGGGTCGTCATGAACCTGCTGAAAGAGCCCATAGAGAAAGCCGCGGCCGAAGGGTTCATAATAGACTACAAGAGCGCCCTCCAGGAGTTATGCCAAAAAAGCAAATGGGGGCTGCCTTTTTATCGCGTTGCCAAAGAGCTTGGGCCGAAACACAAGAGGATATTTGTCATAGAAGTTAAGATCAAGGGCCTCGGCTATGGTACCGGCAGGGGGCTGTCCAAAAAAGAGGCCGAACAGAATGCCGCCCGGGCTACTCTCTCAAAACTCAAGGAAAAAGGCATCAAGGACAACGGCATAGGAGGGTTGTTCATGGGGATACTGGGAAAGAGGAAGGCAAGCAAATGAACTTTCTACTGCTAAAGGGCGGAACCGTCGTCAACCCGTCAAGCGGCCTTAATGAGGAACGAGATATCCTGATAGAGGGCGGAAAGATAAAAGACATAGGAAAAAACCTGTCCGTAGGGCCTTCATGCGAGAAGATCGATCTGTCCGGAAAGACCGTATTTCCGGGACTGGTAGATATGCACGTTCATCTCAGGGATCCCGGCCGTCCGGACAAAGAAACGATAGAGACAGGGACAAGGGCCGCTGCTGCCGGAGGTTTTACGTCGGTAGCCTGCATGGCCAACACCGATCCTGTCGCCGACAACGATTCGGTAATAGAGTACATAACCTCTAAAGCGAAAAAGTGCGGAGCCGTTAATGTGTTCCCTATAGGCGCCATAACAAAAGGCCTCAGGGGAGAAGAACTTGCCGAAATGGGAAAGATGCACTCCGCGGGGGCAGTAGCGTTTTCCGATGACGGGAAATGCGTCATGAATTCCCTCGTGATGCGCCATGCCATTGAATACGCCGGACAATTCGGCGCTGTGGTGATATCTCACAGCGAGGATCATGATCTTGCAGACGGCGGCTTTATGAACGAAAGCTATCTTTCGACCATCCTGGGGCTCAAAGGTATACCGGCGGTGGCCGAAGAGATAATGATAGAGAGGGACATAGCACTGGCGTCGGTTTACGGGCATGTGCACATTGCCCACGTTTCCACGGCCGGTTCGGTGGAAAGGATAAGAGCCGCAAAAACGAGAGGCGTCCGGATAACCTGCGAAACCGCGCCCCATTATTTCACTTTGACCGAAGCTGCCGTAGAAGGATATAACACTTTTGCCAAAATGAACCCGCCGCTCCGGTCTGAACAGGATGTAAAGGCCGTAATACAGGGATTGAAGGACGGAACTATCGATGCGATAGCCTCAGACCATGCTCCTCATACGATGGAGGAAAAGAACATCGAGTTCGCCCTTGCGGCCAACGGGGTATCCGGGCTTGAGACCACGCTCGGGATGGTAATATCCGAACTGGTCGATACCAAGGAGCTCACGCTGATCGAAGCCGTAGCAAAAATGACCGTAAATCCTGCGGCAATACTTGGCATACAAAAGGGCCAGATAAAACAGGGGGCCGATGCAGACCTTACCATAGTGGACCTCAACAAAGAATGGATAGTTGACAGCTCAAAGTTCGTCTCAAAGGGGAAAAACACACCTTTTGACGGATGGCGTCTCAAAGGGAAAGTGGTCCATACTATAGTCGGCGGCAAATTCGTTGTAAAAGACGGGATCCTCACGGTTTAATTTCAGGATATCACCACTTCATATTCTCAACGGCGGGATAATTGCTGTAGGAAGAGGTAGACAGTGAGAGAGTGAGAAAGCAAGATAGGATGGAATAAGCAATTATTTCTAACTCTCTATCTTTCTCACTCTCTTACTATGTTCTTCCGGTCTGATAACGAAAGGAGCCGTCCAAATGCTGAATAGGTCTATAATGCTGCTTTTTGCCGTGCTTGTACTGGGTCTGATTTTGTCATCCTGTTCTACGGAAAGGCCGACGGCAGAAAATAATATGCAGGAATTAGACAATCGTACGACCGCGGAAGTGTCGGGAAATCCTACACCCTGCCTGCAGACCGCTGAAGCGGTCCGGGTATTTGAATATCCATCCGGACATGAACGGGAATCTTCGGAAGAAAAATACAGGGTCTCCTATGAAACGATCGAACTTAAGCATGTCGGCGCAAAAAAAGCCAGCGAGATAATGTCAAGGATAGCTCCCGAGGCGGTCTTTACGGAAGGCTCTGTGAGCAACCAGATGATCATGAAAGGCCATCCCGAGGATATATCACGCTTAAAGAAGATCGTTATTTCCATGGATATGCCGCTCCGCCAGATAATGATAGAAAGCCGCGTGGTTGAAATATCGGAGAACGAGCTGGAGAGCCTTGGGGTGTCCTGGGCTGAGACCGCCGGAGGCATGACGCTGGCGATAGATAGGGGGACTATAGATCCGGAAACCGTCTACGCCGAAATATCGGCTCTTATCGCGAACGGCAAAGCCCGTCTTATAGCGAGTCCGAGCATATTAACGCTAGATAACCATGAAGCCGTCGTCAATATAGGCAGCAAGATCCCGTTCGCGGTACCGGTCAATTCGTCTTCTTCAAGTGTTCAGTGGTCGGTACAGTACATAGACGCGGGGGTATCTTTAAAGATCACCCCCCGTCTCGGGGACAAAGGCTTCATTACTGTCGCCGTAAATCCAGAAGTAAGCTCCGTTTCTGAATGGCGCATGACATCGGCCGGCGAATTCCCTGTAATTTCCACAAGGAATGCGGACACGATGTTGAAGATAAAGGACGGACAGACCATAGTCATAGGCGGTCTCATAAATGAGACCGACAGGGAGAATATATCAAAAATACCGTTAGCTGGGGATATCCCTATTGTGAGCCAGCTTTTCACCAAAAGGACATCTGAGAAGGCCAAGACCAATGTGGTCTTTTTGATAACTCCGAGGATAATTTGAAGAAATACCTGTTTTGATATAACATGATATCTGGAAGCAGGCCTTATGGAAAAGAAACAAGACAGAGGTATGTCGATCTTCGACCTTTTGGCGAACAGGCAGTTCATGACGGCGTTCGTTTTTTTGATGTTCTTCTTTGCCGGCGCCTTTATGTTTTTCTTTGGGATGAAACTTTCTCCGGGAGATCCTTTCTTTGCGGATTTTGCGAGATCTCTCGCCGAAACAAGGCCAAGCCCGGCGATGCTAGAAGGGTTGGACTATAAACTTGAAGCCCTCGGTCCTATATTCAGGAATATCGGCATGGCGGTGGCCGCGATATCTTTTCTCCTCTTTTATCTAGCTCTCAAGGGGATAGATATCATTTCTGCTGTCTCTGAAATACTTTCAGGGTTTTCTAGCTACTTCGGCGGCCGGATAGGAATGAGGGACCTGAGCTTTATTCTAGGCAGCTCGATAATTGTGCTGCCGGCGTCTCTGCTGTTGATCTTCAGTTTAGGCATACACTTGTTCAAGATGCCAATAACCGTTTATCATTTTCCGTTAGCCTGCGTTCTTGTTTTAGTGTCTGTATGGGCCATGTGTTCAAGGTTGTTCTTTCGGATCAGGATGAAAGCGTTCCTGGTAGTATCAGTGATATTGGCGGCACTGTTCGTTTTTTCTTTTCTTGCCGGCAGGTCTTTTTATGACACGGCTTTTGACAGCCTCGCTTATCACCAGGAAAGTATGATAAGGCTGTCCCAAGGCTGGAATCCTTTCTCGCTGGAAAAAGGCGTGATGTCGCAGGAGTTCATCAACGGGCATGTTTATACCCATTCCAAAGCTTTTGAGATATGTACCGCCTCTTTCTACAAATTGACCGGAAATACCGAGGACGGGAAATTGTTCAACTTTCTTCTGATCTTTGCCTCTTTATTCATGTCATTTTCCGCGGTCATGACGTTCCCGTGGCTCAGGATGAGGCAGGGCGCGCTTATTTCCGGGCTTTTGGCTTTCAATCCGGTGAGTTTATACCAGAGCGCCAGTTATTATGTCGACGGCCAGCTGTCTTCGATGATGGTCTGTCTTTTTTCTCTGGCGGTGATGGTCATGGCGGAAAAGAAGCTCTTATATGCGCTTGTTCTGGCTTTTTCCGTGGTCATAGCCGCAAATATCAAACTTACCGGCGTGGTTTACAGTTTCGCGGTAGCTTTCGGCGTATCCACCTTTTTATTCTTCAGGGAAAATTTCCGCACATTCCTGGCGGTGTCCGTTTCCCTTCTTGTCGTGGGGCTTACTGCCGTTTTTGTGGTCGGGTTCAATCCGTACGTCACCAATCATATTCACCACGGCCATTTGTTCTATCCGTTCTTTTGTAAGGACGCGATCCCGGTGATATCGCACGGCCCTCCGAGCATAAACGGGAAAAGCCAGCTTGAAAAGGCGTTCGTTTCGGTCTTTTCCGAGAGTGAAAATTTTTATGTGGGCCGGCTCACGGAATACAGGTTCAAGCTCCCTCTTTATGTTTCCGCTCACGAGCTCACCTGTTTCGCGAATACCGATACGAGGCTGTCCGGGCTGGGACCCCTGTTCGGGGCTATGGCGATCGTGTCTTTGGCGATGATCATAGGAACGCTTTTTTATGACCGGAGAACTTTTTTGTATGCCGCGCTTTTTTATCTTTGGGTCGTCGGCAGCGCTCTGGTAATTACCGAGCCCTGGTGGATGCGGTTCGTTCCCCAGCTGTGGATCGCCGCCGTCTTTCCTTTGATAATAGGGTACAGGTCCTGTCCAGGAATAATGGCTGTTTTAAGGAAGCTGTTGATAGCTCTTGCCGTGGTTAACGTGCTTATGATATCAGCGGTTTATTATGCTTCCCAGGCGGCTACGACCGCTTCTTTAAAAAGGCAGCTCCGGGACATATCTACTTCGTACACCAAAATATACATATATTTCCCTTTTGCTCAGTATTCGAGCATGCACAGATTAAAGGAAGCCGGCATAAACGCGGAACAGGTTCCGCCGGAGTTCTTTAAAGAAAAACCGAACGTCCTGGCTGCTGATTTCTTTTTTGGACAGTATATAGGCGTCAAAAAATAAAGGAGTCGCGAATGAAAGTTTCCGTCGTCATACCGGTATATAACGAACGCCGGACCTTCCTCGAGCTTTTATCAGAGGTAAAAAAAGCCCCTGTCGGAGGGTGCGAAAAAGAGATAGTCATTGTTGACGATCGTTCCGTTGACGGCACCTCGGATATATTAAAGGGCATCAGCGAAGACAATATTAAAGTCTTGTTCCATACATGCAACCGCGGCAAAGGAGCCGCGTTGAGAACGGGCTTTGGAGCGGCAACGGGAGATGTGATCATTGTTCAGGATGCCGACCTGGAGTATGACCCCTATGAATACGAAAAACTGCTCGAGCCGATAATTGCGGGGCGGGCGGATATTGTTTACGGTTCCCGTTTCCTAAAAAAAGGTTCCGGTCGTACCGCTTATTCGGCGCATAAGCTGGCCAATGTGTTCTTGACCGTGCTTTCAAACATATTTTCTGGGCTCAGGCTCACCGATATGGAAACATGCTACAAAGTTTTTAAGGCCGATATGATCAAGGATTTTGATATTGAAGAGGAAAGATTCGGTTTTGAGCCTGAAATAACCGCGAAAATAGCCGGTCTGGTACGCGATGGAAAGGCCAGGTTAGAAGAGGTCGGTATCTCTTATAAAGCACGGTCTTACAGTCAGGGAAAGAAAATAGGATTGAAAGACGGTATCCGCGCGGTTTGGTGCATAGTGAAATATAACGACTCGATCTCCGCGGTTTTTTTCAGATACGCCATCAGCGGGATCTTCGCGGCATTGTCCCAGTACGCTTCAATGGTGCTGCTCGTGGAATTCATGGGTTTTAAAAGCTTGTTCCTGCAAAACGCGGCTAATATCATAAGCATCTTGGCGAGCTTTGCGGTCGCTTTTACGCTGCACTCGGTCGTTACCTGGAGATTTAAGTTCCGTTCATCGGCCGATCTGAGGACCAAGTTCGCCGGCTTTTTTGGGATATCAAGCGTTTCTTTGATCTTTAGGTCGGCGGTTTTTTATGTCTTGTCTTTGTTCGGTACGGATTACCGCATAAATACGCTTATAGGGATAGCCCTGATCGTGCTGATCAACTTTAATTTTTACGGATCATTATTCTCCGGGGATAATTGAAAGCTTTTGGCTGAACCATCCGACGGTCCTATCCAATCCTTCTTCGAGCCCGATCTTCGGTTCCCAGCCGATGGCCGCTTTTGCTTTTGATATGTCTGGCCTTCTTTGTTTCGGATCATCCTGGGGTAGGGGTTCGTATGCTACATTTCCCAAAGATCTTCCGGACCTGCGGTTGACAAGATCCGCGAGTTCTTTTATCGTGAACTCGTTAGGGTTCCCGAGGTTCATCGGACCCTGATCGGAAGATCCAGCGAACTTTATGATGCCTTCTACCAGGTCATCTATATAACAAAAGCTCCTTGTCTGCGTTCCGTCCCCGTAAATCGTAAGCGGCAGACCTTTTAACGACTGTGTTATGAAATTAGGAATAACCCTTCCGTCGTCGGCCTTCATTCTCGGGCCGTAAGTGTTGAAAAACCTGGCTATTTTTATATTTAAGCCAAAACTTCTTTTGTACTGTGTCGTCAGTGCTTCCGAAAAACGCTTTCCCTCGTCATAAATGCTCCTGGGCCCGGTGCAGCTTACATTTCCGTTATAATCTTCTTTTTGCGGCGAAACGGCCGGATCCCCATAGACTTCAGAGGTCGAGGCCAGAAAATATGCGGCTTTTTTTTCTTTTGCAAGTTCAAGGGTGTTGAACGTGCCTATGGAATTGGCTTTTAATGTTTCGAGCGGATATTTCATGTAATCTTTAGGACTTGCCGGAGAGGCAAGATGGAAAACAATGTCTATTTTTCCGCTTATCCTGACCGGATCGCACACGGAACTTTTTTTGAAGACGAAGCCTTTGTTATCCAGAAGATGAGCGATATTTTCTTTTTTCCCAGTGAGAAGATCATCAACGCACGCCACCGCGAAGCCTTTTTCTAAAAGCGCCTCGCACAGATGCGAGCCTATGAACCCCGCACCGCCTGTCACCAGAGCTTTCATCTTCCCACTCCGTAATACTTAAATCCCAATTCTTTCATGATCTTAGGGTTAAGCATGTTCCTTCCGTCGAATATGACCGCTTTTTTCATGGTTTTTTTCACCGTTTCGAAGTTCAGCTGTTTGAATTGTGGCCATTCCGTCACAAAAGCGGCGCCGTCGCAGCCTTTAAGGGCCGAATATATATCTTTCGACACAACGATCCCGGGAACCGGTCTTGTTCTTATGACCGGATCATAACAGGGAACATCGAAGCCGAAGGCCTTGAGTTTCTTTATGAGCTTAATGGAAGGAGCCTCCCTCATATCGTCAGTTCCGGGTTTAAAAGCTATTCCCAGGACAGCGATCCTTTTTCCGGACGGCCTTGGAAAGTGCTTTTTGATCTTTGCGGCGAAGAGTTCTATCTGCCTTTCGTTCACATTGTTCACCGATCTCAGGAGATCAGGATCATATCCGGACTTTTTCGCGGTATTTATTAGAGCCGATACATCCTTTGGAAGGCATGATCCTCCGTATCCCAGGCCGGCGTTCAGGAACTTTTTTCCTATCCTGTGATCGAGCCCTATAGCTCCGGCCACCGGGACCACGTCCACGCCGATCTGACCGCAGATATTGGCGATCTCGTTTATGAATGAGATCTTTGTGGCAAGAAAGGAGTTCGATACGTATTTGATCATTTCTGCGGTCTTAAGGTCCGTGAATATTATATGGGCGTTCAGGCTGCGGTAAAGCTCGGTTATTGTGTCAAAAGCCTTTGTGTCCGAAGCCCCGATGACTATCCTGTCAGGGTTCATGAAGTCGGACACGGCCGTTCCTTCGCTAAGGAGATCGGAAGAGCGTCGTGTAGGGAAAGAGTGTAGATC
>CALFCX010000165.1 GCA_937950635.1 uncultured bacterium | reverse complement strand
CGAGATGTAGCCGTGACTGGAGTTCAGACGTGTGCTCTTCCGATCTTTTTCTTCTGCCCCTTTTCTGTCGTTGGGGTTCATATCGGGATGGTATTTTTTTGCGAGTTTGCGGTACGCGGACTTGATCTCGTCGATCGAAGCGGTTTCAGGAACTCCGAGTATTTTATAGTAATCCTTGTTAGGTTCCATTTTTTGGCGCTACTTCACCTTTGCTCCCGGTTCCACAGGCTTTTCGGGAGATATCAATACCGGCATCCCGTCCGATCCCGTCGCGGCAAGAAGCATTCCGTTGCTTTCGACACCGCGCAATACCGCCGGCTCCAGATTATTGATCACGACTATATACTTTCCGACCAGATCTTCTTTCGCATATGACTTTTTTATGCCGGCAACGATCTGCTTTAATTTTGGGCGGGCCTCAACAACAGCATCTGCCGTAACGGGTTCGTCATTTGCTGGTTGCGCGGCTGTTTCTTCCGTCTCGCCGACATCGATCTTCAGCACCAATAATTTGTCGGCGTTCGGATGGTCCTGCGCGTCCACTATCTTCGCGACCTTGAACTCGAATTTCAAAAAATCTTCTATTGTAGGCATTTATTCCTCCTTACAGCCACCCTATCATCGCGAAAGACGCGATCGTCTTCGCATCCAATATTTTACCATTTTTGAACATCTTTCTAACCCGGGCCCGCGAAACAACAATAGGCTCGATGATCTCGTCCTCGTCTTTAACGCTATCCTCATTTATGGGCTTTAATCCTGTTGCTTTGAAAATATGCAGGATCTCGGTCGAGTATCCGGGACACGGGAATAACCTTCCGATCTTTTCGATTTTGCCGGTCTTATAGTTTATTTCCTCGGCCAATTCACGCCTGACACATGCCGCCGGGGTCTCTCCTTTATCTATGGAGCCGGCAGGAAGTTCAAAGATATAGCTGTTCAACGCGATACGGAACTGTCTGATGATCACAGCTTTATCCTTTGAAAGGAAGGGTATTATGACCACAGCGCCTCGATGTTTTACGAAGTCATAGTGTTTTTTAAGCCCGTTAGGCAGCGTGACTTTCTCTCTTACGAAATCGAAGACTCTGCCTTTGTGAACGAATTGTAGTTTTTTCAAAGTAATCTTGGTAGCGGGGGTGGGATTTGCCCTTCGACTCGTCGCCTTGCTCCTCGCTCAGGCCCCACTATATCATCCTCCCTGATTTATTCGCTATACTGAGCGAACGAAGTGAGTCGAAGTATAGCGGGGGTGGGATTTGAACCCACGACCTCGAGGTTATGAGCCTCGCGAGCTACCAGGCTGCTCCACCCCGCGATGATATTATCATTTTTGCACAGTTTGATACTCAATTCAACCTTATAATCCGGCAAAAAGTGAAATTTTTTTCTTTTATGCCCGATATAGATTTACAAAAGCATGTCAACAGGAGTAAATATCAGGAATATCAGATCGCTCGCGAGAGCGGAGGCTTTCGGAAATCCGCGCAACGTAGCTTTTCATCTGAACACCCACAATCCTTTACGGGCCGTATATGCTTTAAGGCCCGCTCATACTTTGCTGGCTCCGGCATTCCCGGAACTTTCGGCTACAAGACAGCCGGGCCTTGTTAACGCAAACTGGACGGATGTCTGTGATCATTACAGTTATACGCCTCTTATGGGAAAAGGGCCGAAAGAAAGCGTTTACAGACATGTTACTTTCAATTTCACTCCAGCTTTGGTAAGACAGCTAGAATTTATGGACCCCGATCTTTTAAGAAGACTTAAAACAGCAAATGATGTCAGCGTGAACAAGCAAAAAGGGCACGGAGGCGCCATAGCAAGCGGGTTTGATCACGCGATACTGCCTTTGGCCACGGAATCCGACAGGAACATTCAGATCAAATGGGGCATCGAACATTTCAAATATACTTTCGGGAGAGCTCCCGAAGGCTTTTGGGCTCCCGAAGCGGCCGTGAACAATGATGTTTTAAGCGCGCTTGCAGGTAACGGGATAAAATTCACGGTACTTTCCCCTTGGCAGGTCGGAACAATCAACGGAGAACAACCAAAATGGACAGACACCGGATGCCCCATTATGGATTTTGGTATCCCGTACAAGATAGAAACGGCAAAAGGGACCTTATATGTATTTGTATACAACAGATATCTTTCGCAGGAGCTCGCCTTCACTGGTTTTCTCGAGAACATGGACGGTAACGCTCTCGCAAGGAAACTTAACGAACATCTAAATTGCAATACCGCTATCACCTGCGCTTCCGACACGGAAACATTCGGCCTGCACAAACGCAACGGAGCAGCTGCATTGCTGGATTATCTGGAAAAAGCTCCGGAATACAACCACAGACCGGTCAACATGGCCTTCCTTCTGGCGCAAGCTCTCTCTTCAGATACGCAAATACCGCCTTTGACCATAAAAAGCCCTTCATCCTGGAGCTGTGAACACGGGATCGAAAGGTGGAGGTCAAATTGCGGATGTCCGGATTCCACCGACAATCCGTGGAGACAAGCTTTCAGAGAAGCTCTTGATCTTCTGGCCCAAAGGACCGACACCATTTTCACCAATGTAACAAACGGTCTGATCCAAGACCAGGAAAGCGCAAAATTAAGATACATAGACGTTCTTCTGGGAAAGAGGTCATTTCAGGACTTCATAGCGGAAGAGACCGGCGGTAAAGAACTGCCGGAAAAATCTCTGAACGAGCTGTCCGCCGTGTTCGACGGCCTGGTCCCGAGGCAGGGAATGTTCGTCAGCTGCGGATGGTTCTTCCACGGCATGGGGCTTGAAACAGGCATCTGCCTCGGACAGGCCGCGGACCTAATAACAAGGGTCGGGTCTCTCGCGCCAGGATTGGAAGAAGAGTTCAGGTGCGTGCTGGGCGGCATATACAATTCAGCGGGTTTCAGGGAGCGCGGACAATGCGAGACAGCGGCAGACCAGTATGACCTTACAAAAAAAGAACAGGGATACTGGGCCGAAAAAATATCGGCATTATAGGCGATATTGATATATAATGATTGCGTGAAATTTGCGGATGATTTGACCTATAATAGTACGGGAGATAGGACAATAAATGCAATTGGGACTATCACATAACCTGGCGATGGACTTGACAACCGAACTCAGCATCATGCTGAACCCCAGGATGCTGCAAACCCTCAAAATACTCAACATGCCGTATGCCGAACTGATAGAGAAGATCTCTTCCGAAGCCGAGACGAACCCTCTGATTGAAATAGAAAAACGTGACGGAATGATGGAATATCTTAAATTCCAGAGCTCCCTTCCGGTCAGGGAAAAGGACGGACATACGGCGGACCCCGCCGAAATGGAAAGATATCTGAAGACCGGGACAAGCCTTTCACAGTTCCTTCTGACACAGCTGGACCTATTTGACACCACTGAAGAGCAGAAAGAGATCATGGAGCTGCTGATAAAGAACCTCGACCAGAACGGGTATATAATCAACTACCCGGAAATAAGGTCTTCCATAGAAAAAGAGGCAGGCGCCGCAGGCAAAGATATCGACGAGGCCTTAAAAGCGCTGCAGTCTTTCGAGCCGGACGGGATAGCAGCAAGGGACCTGAAAGAAAGCCTGACCATACAGATAAACGAATACAACTTCGAAAGTCCGGAGCTCAAAGAGATACTAAAAGGCATCGTGAAAGAACATCTCGACGATCTTGGACAAGGCAGGTTCTCTTCGGTGGCAAAAGCCCTGAACATACCAGAAGAAGGCGTAAGAATGGCGGCGGATTTCATCAAGGGACATCTTACTCCTTATCCCGGAGCGCGTTTCTCGGAAACGTCCACGCCGGCCATCCCTTCATTCGCCATAAAAAGGGCCGCCGACGGTTATAATATCGTCAATCTGGAAGCAAAATACGGACCTGCGATAAAGATAAGCGCCCAATACACAAAAATGCTTCAGGATCCATCTACCGACGAAAAAACGGCGTCTTACATAAACGAAAAGCTGGCAAAAGCTAAAGAACTGATGGAACAGATATCCAGAAGGCACGAAACCATAGAGAAAATAGAGATCGGAAGAGCACACGTCTGAACTCCAGTCACGGCTACATCTCGT
>CALFCX010000164.1 GCA_937950635.1 uncultured bacterium | reverse complement strand
CACAGTGACTGTGGCGACAAATGAAGGAGTGATGATCTCTCCTTCAGGGATATTGGGAGAGAGACTGACGGAGAACGGTATCCCTACGACTTTGGAAGTGACCGCTGATGCAGGGTATTACATAGGGTATGTGAAAATAGACGGGACATTCGAGGCGGGGCCTTATACGAGTCCGCATAAGGTGTACGTGTCCGGGGATGTGCATCATTCTGTAGAGGCATATTTTGTAGCGGATAATATAAGGATATGGGACGGCGGGGGAGCTGATGAGAACTGGTCTACGGCGGGTAACTGGACAGGGGATGAGCTGCCGGATTCAGGGGATTCAGTTGTGTTCAATGAGATATCGGGGAACGCGACCGTTAACAGCGGGTTTGAGATACTTAATCTGACTATAGAGGCGGGATATGTAGGGCAAATAACACAGACATCACACCTGACCATAGAGGGGGATTATATACAGCTTGCCGGGACGGTGGAATCAAGTCCGTCCGGGGTATTGGATATCAGGGGCAGTTTTTCTATTCCGGATATTGACGGAGCTTTCACCAGGTTCACGGGTAACGGGACGTCAGCCCTTGATCCTTATGTCATCTATGACGTGTACGGGCTCCAGGCGGTGAAATGCCGCCTTTCCGGATATTTTAAACTGGCTTACAACATAGATGCTTCACGCACGCAGAACTGGTATCCGATAAGCGGCTATTCCGGAAAAGGATTTGATCCTATAGGTGTATATAGCTCTTATGCTTCGCTTCCTAATGCCCCGTTCACCGGCAGTTTTAACGGTAATAATAACAGGATATCCGGATTGTATATATACCGAAGTTATTCCGCTTTGGTCAAGAATTCCTATGTGGGAATGTTCGGATATACGAGCGGCGCCACTATTCTAAACCTGGCTCTCACTGATGTATATATATACGCCAGAAACTATACTTCGGGAGCTCTTGCCGGAGTTGCAGCCGGCGGAACTATTTCGGACTGTTATGTTTCAGGGACTGTCGATGCAAATGCTGGACTATCTTCAACAGCTACTACGGTCAGATGCTATTCAAATATCAGCGGCGATAGCAGCGCCGGCCTAACTTATTCAGGTGCTTCTCAGAACAGTTATTCGGAAGGCATATTAAGTCCTCCTCTTGGATGGTCCGCTGGAGGATTTGCTTATTCCGGAACATTCACTAACTGCTATTCCAAGACAACCGTTGAGGCCACGGACAGCGCATATATAGGCGGGTTTGCCGCGACCACTTCCACAATAATCGGTTGTTATTATACCGACTATAAGCCTTATTTCAATAATATCGCCACGCTGATCAGCGACTCACAGTCAAAGCAAAAGGCGACGTTCTCAGGCTGGGACTTTGACGACACCTGGTCTATTGACGAAGGATATTCTTCTCCCTATCTTATGTGGAAGAACTATTACTGGCGCGGCGATTCGGGGAATGATCTCTGGGCCGATAACGGTAACTGGAACCAAAACCTGGAGAAAGCCTCGGCTTATCCTCAGACGGCTTCCGACAAGGTTTATTTAAGCGCTACGAATGAAGCCATAACAATGCCTTCGGACCCGCTTATTCTTGGAGAGTTAAGGCTCGGTACTTCTTACAATGCCACTTTGTCACTTAACGGACCTTTATATCTTTCCGATGAAGCCCGCAAAGGAGGGAACCTCGTGATCCTCGGCGGAACTCTTGAAGCATCAAACCAGACCATAAGCGTAGAAGGATTATTCCAGGTTTCTGCGAATTACAGGTTCAGCGCCGGCACCGGGACCGTGGAAATGACCGGTGAAAAAGCCTCGCTTTTGAAAGGCTCAGCCGTTCTTAACGACCTTGTCATAAGGACTGCGGGCAAGACGGTTTCTTTTGAGGCCGGCAGCTTCCATACCATAGAAGGAACGATGTATTTCAGCGGTGAAGCAGGAGCATCTAACCTTATAAAGCTTATGGGGAGCGGGTCTTCCACTGAGGTATGGTATATAGACCCGAAAGGAGCAAAGACCGCCACAAATCTTATAGTCTATAACTCTTACAACATAAACGAAGATCCGATAGTCGTAGAATCAAGTTATGACGGAGGCAACAATTATAACTGGACCGGCTTTGACGGATATGTGATAAGGATAAGTTATTCCGGACAGGGAGGGACGGTCTCTCCTTACGGGGATGTGCCCGTGGACCTTGGAGAGGACCTTACTATTACCATAACTACGGAAGAAGGCTATTACATAGGGTTTGTCAAGAAGGACGGCTTACCTATATCCGGAGACCTGACCTCTCCTTTGAACGTTGTTGTTGCGGCCGATGCTTTCCATTCGGTAGAAGCGATCTTCGTGCCGACCGGCACAAAAGTATGGACAGGCAACGGAGCAACCAATTATTGGTCTGACGGGGACAACTGGACAGGGAACGCCGCTCCGTCACCTAGCGAGGGAGTGATCTTCAACGGCACCAGTTCAAAGCCTTCAAGGATAGATGACGGTTTTAACGCTTATAATACGGTGCTGTTCCTATCCATGGAAAGCACTACGGATGTTCTGATCACGCAGGAAGCTTCCCTCACAGTCACGACTACTTATGAACAGGTATCCGGGTTCTTCAGGTGCGTGGCTCCGTCATCATACTCCCTGAGCGTGGAAGGTGATTTCATAATACCAGCCGATTCTGTTCCTACCAATCCTTCATTTTTCAGGCTTGGCGGGGCGGGAACATCCGGGAGCCCTTATACCATTTATGACATTTACGGATTGCAGGGCCTTATAAATTTGAGAGGGACTTATAAGTACTATAAACTTGGGAGAGATATAGACGCTTCTCCTACATCCGGATGGGGCTGGAACGGAACTACATATGAGGGCTTTAATCCTTTTGGGGATGAATTCACACATTTTTACGGGAATATTGACGGCAGCTATTATTCGATAAACGCTTTGTACATGAGCCGCGCATCAGAAGACAATGTATCGCTTTTGGGCTATGTCGCGAATGCATCCGTGACTAACATGTTTTTGGATAATATCTATGCCAAGGGAGGCGATTCTGTGGGCGGTATTGCCGGATATATCAGCGGCAGTATAAGCAATGTCGGAGTTTCCGGACGTGTCGAAGGAAATCGCTATGTGGGTGGTATCGCTGGACATAGCTCCGCGGTCATAAAGAGTTCTTTTTTTAGAGGACGAGTGTCTTCTGAGGGTTCGGAAAGGTACTGGATCGGAGGAATAATTGGATATTCCTGGAGTGGAGGTGTTTATAATTGCTATTCTATAGCTACGATCGAAGCCATCTCCACCATTGGAGGGATAATAGGATATTCCGGTTATATCCCTATAGAGAACTGTTTTTCTTCGGGTACCCTTTCCGGCACAAGTAGTTATGGAGGGATAGTCGGGCAAAGGGGGTATGCCGGCGTCGAAGGCTGTTTCTTTACGCAATCAAACGGCAGCAACGGTTTTGGCACATTCACCTCGGAAGCGAATATGAAGAGGCGTAAGAACTTTGAGGGGGCGAGATGGAACTTCGGGAGGGTGTGGGGGATAGACGAAGGAAGGAGCTATCCGTACCTGCAATGGGAAAAATGGCTGTGGACGGGCTCTGCAGGTGACGGTGACTGGACAAAAGCAGGGAACTGGAACAAGAACGAGTCGTACCCTA
>CALFCX010000163.1 GCA_937950635.1 uncultured bacterium | reverse complement strand
CTCACAACGGTTCTTATCCGATATCAACTTTCAGGGCGGAGAACATCACGATAGAAAGTACCGACAAGCTGCAGGCATGCTGCGACGGAGAAGCCATATCTTTTGAAATGCCCTTAAGGATAACAATGGCCGGCGAAAAAATACCGGTAAAAGCAAAGTGAACCTTTTTGAAAGAAAAAAAGAATACCCTCTTCCCGTAAGAATGAGGCCTGACAAGCTGGAAGAGCTCGTCGGACAAGAACATATCACGGGAAAGGACTCGCTTCTTTCCAGAGCGGTCAGATCGGACAAATTGTTCTCGATAGTACTCTTCGGACCTCCCGGATGCGGAAAAACAGCTCTGGCGCACATAATATCAAAAGAGACCAACGCCCATTTTGAAAAGATGAATGCCGTAACGGCCGGGATCCCGGAAATAAGAAAGCTCGTGGCGGAAGCCAAGAACCGCTGGGACCTTAACGGAAAAAGAACTATAGCGTTCATAGACGAGATACACCGTTTCAACAAAGCCCAGCAAGACGCACTGCTTCCGGATGTCGAGGACGGAACTATAACCCTGATCGGGGCCACAACACACAATCCGTTCTTTTCGGTCATACCGGCACTGGTCTCAAGGTCGCAGGTGTTCGAATTGAAAGAGCTGAAGCCTGAAGCGCTGAAGGGACTTATAAAAAGAGCTCTAAGCGATAAAGAAAGAGGACTTGGGGACCTTAAGATAAAAATAGACAAAGAAGCCGAGGATTTTTTGGTAAATACCGCCAACGGCGACGCGCGCAGGGCTTTAAACGCACTTGAGATCGGCGCATTGACCACTCCGCCCGACAAAAAAGGCGTGGTGCATTTCACTCTTGCGATCGCCAAAGAATCCATACAGAAGCGCGCGATAAACTATGACAAAAACGAGGACGGACATTACGATACGATCTCTGCGTTCATCAAGAGCATGCGCGGCTCTGACCCGGACGCGGCGCTTTACTGGCTCGCGAAGATGATATACGCCGGAGAGGACCCGCGTTTCATAGCTAGACGCTTCGTCATATTCGCCAGCGAAGATGTGGGAAATGCCGACCCTCTTGCTTTGGTAGTAGCGAATTCGGCGATGCAGGCGGTCGAGCAGATCGGGATGCCCGAAGGCAGGATAATACTCGCGCAGGCGGTCACCTATCTTTCCACAGCGCCAAAAAGCAATGCTTCATATATGGGAATAGAAGCGGCGCTTACCGATATAAAAGAGAACAAAACACAGGAAGTCCCTATGCACCTTAAGAACGCGACCTATGACGGCGAAAAGAAAATGGGCAAAGGGAAAGGATACAAATACCCCCACTCATTCGACGGACATGTTGAACAGGAATATATGCCAGAAAAAAAGAAGTATTACGAACCCAAGGACATCGGATATGAAAAAAAGATAAAAGAACGGATGGAGCGGCTTGATGAGAAAGAATAGGACAGAACGGGCAAATGGGTTCGAAGATCTCGGGTTCGCGAAAGTCGACCACCACAGAGTGGTCAGAAAAGGATTTCCGGAAGTGATCTTTTGCCAAGGCAAGACCAACGGCCAGATAGTGAAGATATTCGAGAAACTTGCAAACAGGAAGAATACCGTTATCGCGACCAGAGCAACTGAGGAGAACTTTAATGTGGTTTCCAAGATATTCGCAAAAGCGGTGTTCCATGAGGAAGCCAGAATAATATCACTGACAAATTCTAAATCCAAAGCTCTAAATCCTAAACGGACTATCTGTGTTATTACTGCCGGGACGGCGGATATCCCGGTGGCGGAGGAAGCGGCGGTTACGGCAGAACTCCTGGGGAATAATGTAGACAGAATTTATGATGTCGGCGTGGCAGGCATACACAGGCTTTTCGCTAAAATGAACAGGATAAGCAAGAGTCCCGTTATCATCGCGGTAGCCGGCATGGAAGGCGCATTGGCAAGTGTGGTGGCGGGATTGGTGGCGGCACCGGTAATAGCAGTCCCGACAAGCGTTGGATACGGTGCAAACTTCAAGGGGCTGTCTGCGCTTTTGACTATGATGAACAGTTGTGCGCCGGGAGTTTCGGTAGTGAACATTGATAACGGTTTCGGCGCGGCATGCGTGGCAAACGCTATAATAGGCATTAAGGGCAAAAAATGAAAAAAGCATATTTTGATTGCTTCAGCGGAATATCGGGGAACATGATCCTTGGAGCTCTCCTGGATGCCGGACTTAACATCAATGAACTGAAAAAGGGTCTTAAGGGCTTAAAACTTGCCGGTTACAGTTTGCGGCTCATAAGAACAAAAAAGAACGGCATATCGGCTTCTTACTTTGAGGTCTCATATAACGAAAAGCACCATCACCATAGGAACCTGGGGAATATAATCTCTATCATCAATAAAAGCAGGTTGTCCGCGTCTGCAAAGAAAAAAAGCAGCGAGATATTCACGCGTCTTGCAAAAGCAGAAGCAAAGATACACGGAGTATCCGTAGACAAGATACATTTTCATGAAGTGGGTGCGGTCGATGCAATAGTGGATATCGTGGGAGCGGTCTGCGCGCTCGAAATAATGGGCATAGAAGAAGTATATTGTTCTCCCCTTCCGATCAGCCGCGGTTATATAAACTGTGCCCACGGGATACTGCCGGTCCCGGCACCGGCAACGGCAGAGCTGATAAAGGGGATCCCTGCATGCGACAGCAAAATTGAAGGGGAACTCGTGACGCCGACCGGCGCTGCGATAATAACTACTCTCGCCAAAGGGTTCGGGGACTTCCCGGAGATGGACATACAGAACGTAGGATACGGTGCAGGCAAAATGGACCTGGCCCAACCGAATGTGCTAAGGGTGTTCATAGGCGGGGCAGACGAAAAGAACGGCCAAGATGAGATCTATTCTATCGAAACAAATATCGACGACATGAACCCCCAGATATTCGAGGATGTTTTTGAGCGTCTTTATGAAAATGGAGCTGTTGACGTCTACATGACCAATACCATAATGAAAAAAGGCCGCCCCGGAGTTCTTTTGACCGCGCTGTGCAGAAAAAAAGACATTCAGCCTCTGTCAGAAACGCTTTTAAAACATACCACTACCCTGGGGGTAAGGATCTCAAAATACAGCAGAATAGTTGCGGACCGTGAGATAAAAACGGCAAAGACAAAATACGGCAATATAAGGCTCAAGATCGCAAAGTTCGGCGGAAAGATAGTGAACATCCGGCCCGAATACGACGACTGCAAAAAAGCCGCAAAAAAATACGGGGTGCCTATAAAACTCATCTTTCAAACGGCCCTCACCTCGGCCTTCGGCCACCCCTCTCCCTCAGGGAGAGGGGCTGGGGGTGAGGGAAAGGAATCCTAACATGCTGACCATACACATAGACGGTGCGGCCCGCGGTAATCCCGGTCCCGCAGGGATAGGGATAATAGCCCGCGACGGACACAAGACTATATTTGAGATCGGAGAATATATAGGCAAGACCACGAACAATGTGGCCGAATATTCGGCTTTGATACGCGGACTTGAAGAAATACTGATCAAAGGCCTTAAAGAAGCGCATTTTATCTCGGACAGCGAATTGATAGTCAGGCAAATAAACGGGGAATACAAAGTAAAGGACGAAAATCTCAAGGTTTTATTCCTTAAGGCAAAAGCGCTCATATCCAAAATGAGCAAATTCTCGATCAAGCACATAAAACGTGAACATAACAAAGAAGCCGATGCGTTGGCCAATCAGGGGATCGACGGACAGATATAACATGCCGATCACTATAATACAAAGACATTACGACAAAATAGCCTCTCATTGCATTGAAAGTTATCCCTCGGAAGGCGGAGGGTTCATAGGAGGCAGGGACAATTTGATCCTCGGCATTTTCCCCGTCCCTAATTTCGAGTTGTGGTTCCACCGTGACAGAACGGCTTTTATGTGGGACGACCTCAGCAAGAACCAGGCCTACGGCGTTTTTAAAGGATATAACATGGGGATCATCGGCCTTTATCATTCGCATCCCAACGGGATCGCCCTTCCCTCTCAGAGCGATTTCACGGCTCACAAAGAATACGGAATTCGCATATCTTTGATCGCCGGTGTTTCGGACCGAAAACTCACTAAAATAGCGGCTTTTTCTCTGCCCCGAAAGGACGATGATCCGAATGAAAATCCGCCGGACCGGTTCATCCCGGAAAAACTGGAGATCATCGAAGATATTGATCTCGACGCGTATATCGCCGAAAAAGAGCTCCAGGCCGAACTCCAACAATCCGCCGCCCGGTATCTAGCACAGGAACAGGAGCTAGAAAAAAGAGTGGCGGAGATCCTATCAAAAAAACACGGCGGTCAAAGACCTTAGCGGTTAAGGTGTTCTGCGTTATTGAACAGCAGCAGTTCCGCCGGTTCATTCCCGGCAAAACCGACCGCGCTCAAGCTTGCGATATCAATGACCGCCGAAGAAAGGTCCGCGGCCGGGAACATCGTACAGAACAGAAGATGTTTTATACAGGCTTTATGGGTCATGACAAATGAGATCCCGCCGGAACTGTTCTCAAGCACCCGCCCAAAGAACCCCGTTTCAAGCCTTTCGGCGAATGAGCGGTATTTCTCTCCTCCTGGAGCGACAAAGTTCCTCCTATCGGTCTTCCAAACATCATAAAGGCTCGGGAACCTGTCCTCAAATTCATTCCCTGAAAAACCGTAGGTCAATCCTCCCAGCGATCCGAAATCAAAAGACCTGAGAAAAGGGAACAAATGGACTTCGTGCCCATGGGCGCTCGGCATTATAGACTGGACGGCACGTATGGAATCGCTTGACATAAAGGCTTTGACGGGCAGTCTCCCTGCCGGACCGGCAATGCATTTTGATTCTCCGTGCCCTTTGGGCGTCAACACATCGTCATTGGTATGCGCCCAGGATTGTATCCTGCGCTCCTGGTTGAACCGGGAGGTACAATGCCTTGAAAATATGACAATGCTGTCTTTTTCGCCAAGACGCTGTGACCGCGCATAATTGGCGAATGCCGAAAAACTTCTAAAAGCCGGCTTTAGTCCGTGCATACCTGATTTTCGAAAAAATCGGTATTAGATTTCATCTATGACCGGTGATATAATATTATTGAGGGCAAGCCGGATGGTCGCTCTTTTGATTAGCTAGGCCCGTCGAGGGGTTTACCCCGAGCGAGCAGAGCGAGTCGAGGGGGAGGAAAGTCCGGGCTGCACAAAAAGGGTGGCCGATAACGTCGGCCGAGGGAAACCTCAGGGAAAGTGCAACAGAAAACATGTGGCCGATTTCCAGCCTAAAGCTGGAAAGGTCAAAATGAAACCGTGAGGTAAGAGCTCACGCTCCTTTGCGGAGACGCAAGGGAAGGTAAACCCCACCCGCAGCAAGGCGATGAACGCCGCTTGAGGTCATAAGCAATTGTGATCCCAGATAGATGACCATACAAATACAGAACCCGGCTTACAGGCTTGCCCTCTGTAAAATCCCTCTTATGTTATGATTGTCTATAACAAATGCGTACCCTGATCAGCATAAAAGAACGGCTTCCTCTTATATTGATACTTGCCGCCGGAGCGGCCTTAAGGATCGCAGGACTCTCTTTCAGGAGCTTCTTTGCAGATGAGATCTTCATGGTCAAGGCCGTACAAAACCCGCTTTCTGCACTGTTCGCTATAGACGCTCCGCACGGCCCGATCCCCTTTTACATTCTGCATTTCTTATCCGGGACCGTCGGAAGATCGGAATTCTGGATGAGGTTCCCGTCGGCAATAGCCGGGATATTGACATGTTATTTGATCTACAAGATAGCGGAAGAATTGACCGACAAAAGAACCGCACTGATAGCGACCGCGCTTTCGGCTTTATCTCCTTTTCTTATACTATATGACCAGACCGCCAGGTGGTACAGCCTGTTCGCTTTTACGGCAACAGCCTCGGCATACTTTTTTCTGAGGAACATGAAGTTCGGAAAGACCTTTGACCTTTTTGCGTTCTCGATACTTGACATCTTTTTGCTTTACATAGAACCGACCGCGATCTTCTTTATAGGCTTTGAGGTGCTTGCCGCGGCAGTATTGTTCAAAAGCATGTCAAAAAAGGTCATAGCTGCCTTCGTCACGGTCCTTATAGCTTATATCCCTATGGTCTTAACAACGATACAGCAGTCTGATTTTTACAGATTTTTGCCGGGAACTTTTGCCGAGCGCGGCGTAGGAGGAGGCATACTCTTCCGCTTGTTCTATGCCTTTTACTCGTTCAGTATCGGGCAGACCATATCGCCTTTCAATCTCCCGGTGGCCGTCCCGGCCATCATCCTGTTCTTTTTGCTTTTCTCCTACGGATTGATCAAAGGAGCTCAAAAATACGGGATCACGGCGGCATTTTTATGTTTTTATCTGCTCGCAGCAATACTACAGGCCTTTACGCAACTAAACCTCCCGCATTATATGATATATGCTGCCGTTCCGTTCGTCATGATCATCTCCATCGGACTGGAACAGCTCCGAGAAAGAAGGGTCCTGCTGATAATTTCCGCAGTGATCATATCGTCCGTGTACGCATATTCTTTACACAACCTGTTCTCGGGAAAAGAATACAACAGAATGGAATTTGTCGACGACTGGAAAGGCATAGCAGATCATGTAGTACAGGTTTCGGCGGCCGGAGATCTTGTGGTCCATTCCAGCGACTCCTTCGACTATTACTGCCGCGACAGAAAAAAAATAACGTACGGAAAGGACCCGGACAGGGTCATAAATGCCGTTGCCGCATACCGCCGCTCAAATCCTGAAACAAAAGTGGTATTCGTGTACTCCCCCCTTAGCGGTTTATTCGTTCAGGAAGTTGAGACCGGACAAAAAATAGGAAAGGCGCTTGCGGACGAATACCGTCTTGAGTCAAGAACGGAGTTCTGCCGCGATCCGGAATATTTATCAAAGAGAAAATTCGCAAAACGCTCCTTCCCTGAATACAGGATCAGCGTAAGCATATATTCAAAGGGCAGAACAAATAAATGAAAAAGATACTCGTATTTACAGCTACATACAATGAGTCCGGGAACATAGACAGGCTCATAAAGAACATAGCGCTCTTTTTGCCTTCGGCGGATATGCTTGTAGTGGACGACAATTCTCCCGACGGGACCGGAAAGATACTGGATACTATAGCTTCATCAATGCCCCAGCTGCATGTGTTGCACAGGAACAAAAAACTTGGTCTCGGCACGGCTCACAAACTGGGCATGAAATACGCAAGGGACAATGATTACGATGTTCTTATAACTATGGATTCGGATTTTTCCCACAATCCTTCCTATCTTCCGAAAATAGCCCAACTCATGGATAAAAACGATTTCGTCACAGGATCAAGATATATCACCGGAGGGAGGTCGGACTATGACGGGTACAGAAAATTCGTAAGTTTTTCAGCGAATTTACTGGCAAGGAACCTTCTCGGGATCCCTTTTAAAGAGTGCACTACATCGTTCAGGGGATTCAGCAAAAGGCTACTGAAAATGATGGACATAGATTCGATACGTTCGGACGGATATTCTTTTTTCTTCGAGTCCATATTCCTTGTATCGCGTCTGACCGATAACGTTTCCGAATTCCCCATATACTTCGAGAACAGGGCGTCCGGAACATCAAAGATATCCAGGACAGAAATAGCAAAAAGCTGCATTAATCTGATGCGCCTTTTTGCGGACAGGCTTACTTCCGCCGCCGGCAACAATTCCCGCCATTTTATCAAATATGCTCTCATAGGCATATTGAACACAGCCGTCAGCTACATGACATACAGCCTTTTTCTTATACTCGGAACAAGTTATCCCGCGGCGCTGATATTATCATATATTGTAGGGATCGTTCACAGCTACGCGTGGAACAGACTGTGGAATTTCAAGTCAATATCTTCGCTCATTCCGGAAACAGCAAGATTTATAACTGCTTACGTCATATCTTTTTTCTTGAACCTTTTGATGCTAAGAAGTTTTATAGAAGTTCACGGCATGCAGCCGTTCATTGCCCAGGCAACAGCGATAATCTTCACTGTACCGGCAACGTTCCTTATGATGAGGTACTGGGTATTTAAAAGGCCTAAATGAACAAATTATTGTCTGAGCTTTCGGCAGCTCCCAGATAAGCGGCAACGCCCCCTATCTCAACACCGTCGATAAGCTCTTCTTTCTTGATCCCCATCATGTCCATGCTCATCTGGCACGCGACCAGACGCACTCCGCCTTTTTTCGCGTTATCTATAAAGGTCTCAAGAGAGTCTATATTCTTTTTCCCCATTATGAACCTGATAAGCTTTGGGCCTATCCCAAAAAAGTTCATTTGTGAGAGTTTAAGTCTTGTGGAGCCCCTGGGCATCATGAAACCGAACATTTTCTCAAAAATATCCTTTTTGGTCTTCGGAGGGTTCTTTTTCCTGAGTATATTAAGTCCCCAAAAAGTGAAGAACATAGTGACCTTGCGCCCGAGGGAAAGGGCTCCGTTGGCTATCACAAAGGCCGCGATCGCCCTGTCCATATCAGAGCTGAACACCACAATGGTCTTATCATGCGGGATATCGCCTGTAAATGATGCTGCCATTTTCTTCCCTTTCTGTATCCGTGCCGTTATTTTTCCTTCCTGCTGCGACATTGACAAAAGAGTGTTCCCGGTGGTTTTGCACCATACGTCGGCATCGTTCTTGAAGCCCGGGTCTGTAGCCGATATCTCGATCACATCCCCGATATTTTTGTCTTCAAGCGCTTTTGCCAGCTTCATTATAGGCCCCGGACATTGTATCCCGGTAGCATCCACAAAGAAAACTGCTCCCTGCCCGGCGACTACGCTCCTCAGTTCATCCGTCTTATCTATGAAATTACCGTGGAATATCCCAGTATTTTCCTGCTGCGCCGTGACAAATTTATAAAGCTTGAAGCCTCCGCTGAGATTAAAGGTTTTTTCGTACCCGAGATTCCTCAGAACACGCAGAGCGTAATAAGCGGTCTTTCCTTGATTGCAATAAAGCACCGCTTTCTTGTCCATTGGAATTTCTCTCAATCTGCCTCTGAGCTCAGATAAGGGGATGTTCAAAGCACCGTCGATATGGCCGATATTATATTCAAGAGCCGTCCTTACATCTATGAACACGGCGCCTTCTTCCCGTAATTTATCTATTTCATCGAGAAAGACCACGGGGTTGCTGCCCTCGATCTGGTTTATGGCCACCATTCCCGCAAGGTTCACAGGGTCTTTGGCCGAAGAATACGGCGGAGCATAGGCAAGCTCGAGCTCTGCCATGTCATGGACTGTTCTGCGAAGCTGGACCAGAGAAGATATCACATCTATTCTCTTGTCCACGCCTTCTTTTCCGATTATTTGAGCTCCCATGACACGTCCGTCCTTAGGACAGAACAACAGCTTTAACACCATCGGATAGGCATCCGGATAATATCCTGCATGCGAAGACGGCTGAAGATATGCCTTTGAATATTCGATGCCTTTTTTCTTAAGGTTTTTTTCCGACAATCCTGTAATAGCGACTGTTATGTCAAAGACCTTTGCGATCGCCGTTCCCGGAGTGCCTTTATATACCTGGGCACCTCCTGTTATATTGTCGGCGACTATCCTTCCCTGCTTATTGGCGGAATTGGCCAAAGGTATGAGAGAACAGGAATCTGAGACTATCTCATTTATCTCGATAGCATCCCCTAGAGCATAAATATCCGGATCGCTGGTCTCAAGGCGCTTATTGACCTTTATTCCTCCAAGCTCCCCTATCTCAAGCCCCGCCTCTTTCGCTAGGACGGTCTCAGGCCTTATACCTATGGACAAGATCACCATATCGGAAGATATCTTCCTGCCGCTACTTAGAACAGCCT
>CALFCX010000162.1 GCA_937950635.1 uncultured bacterium | reverse complement strand
AAACAGAGATTTGTCCGATTACCCAAAATTTCTCTCCTTAAAACAGAAAGTTAAGAACCCTCATTATGATCCCCGGAGAAGAAGTATCCGCAACAGATCCTGTTCCCTTAACGGACACTTCGGCATTGGCCACCTGATAAGAATAAATAGTATTCCATGCGGTTATATCCTTAGGCCGTACGATCCCGGAAACGTTGATCTCCTGTCTTTCCTCATTGACTGCTACTTTATGCGTACCTTCGATCACCAAGTTCCCGTCAGGAAGCACGTTTTTCACTGTCACCGCAACAGTAGCAAGAACATTGCTTGACCTGGTGGTTGAACCGGATCCCTGATATGACTGGCTTCTGGACCCCTGTAATGATCCGGAAGGAGCGATCGTTCCCTGAAGTTTCTGGATAGTATGCGAAAAACTTGCCCCGAGATTATCCTGGTTCTGCGTATCTGTTCCCGCTTTCTGGACCGCAGAAGTGCTTTCTACGATCAGGACCATGATCACATCCCCTATCCTATACGGCTTCTGCACAACAAATGGCGAAGAACTGTCCTCTATCCACAAAGACGATGATAAGGCCATTGTATTGAAAGACAACATCACGCTCAGGACGATTATCGCTTTTTTCATGATCTTATCCAAGGACCTTCCGTATTTTATTCTTTTCATCCACGAGAACCACTTTTGTTTTAAAGTTCTTGGCCGCCGCCTCATCCACCAATCCGTAGGATATCACTATCAAAAGGTCGTTGACCACCCCCATGCGGGCGGCCCCGCCGTTAAGACAAACGATGCCAGAACCTTTTTCTCCCGAGATCGTATATGTCTCGAATCTTTGCCCGTTATTGATGTTGACGATCTGGACCTTCTCCCCGGGGAGCATTCCAGCAGCTTCAAGAAGGTCTGAATCAACGGTAAGAGAGCCTTCGTAATCTATACAAGCTTCGGTCACCCTCAGTCTGTGTATCTTTGACAAGCACAAATGCCTAAGTATCATAACGCTTCCACTTCCCCCGAGCTTTTAACTTTTCCCTCCACGGTCTTGTTTGACCCAGTATTCCTTACTCTTATATTACCATTGATATAGCCGTCTTCGATCGCGACAGCCTTTACCTTGACAAAAACCCCGTTCACTCTCTTAAAAAGTTCAACCATATCACCTTTTTTTACAGCCGGGACCTCTTTGGGCATCCAATCCAATATCAAAGCTCCCTTGGGTATGAAAGTCGAGGCCTGTTTGCCTAATGCCCTCTTCGCATCGGTAAGATAATTATCGGCCAAGCGAGTTATATCCTTCTCTACATACCCCGTGTTCTTTGGCGTGAACACATCCCCTTTTCTTATCCTGCTGGAAGCAAAAACAACGTTCCTGAAAACCCTTATCGAAGCCCTCACATTCACTTTTCCCTTAAGCTCCGGACCGGAATATACTTCAACCGGCAGGATAACATCCCCTGAAAGGGACATATTCTCAGGATAGGACAGTTTTAGTTCGTATCCTCCGTATGAGGACAGGCCCTTTGCATCACGGAACAACACCTCTATCTTCGCATCCTTAAGAGACGGGGATCTTCGCGCTATTTCCTTCCTTACGAGAACATCTACCTTTTGGAGACCGCCTTCCGTGGAATAGGAAAAAGCCGGCATGAGAGCGATCAACACAAGCGGCAACAACGCATTTTTAAGTATGGCCGTGAACTGCAAGATCTTATCCTTTCATCTGTATGGCCGACGTCACCATCTGCTCATAGCTTTGTATGGCTTTTGTCACCGTATCGAAAACTCTCTGGATCATCACCATTTTCATCATCTCGGATATAACATCCACATTAGCCTGTTCCAAAGCCGACTGCTGTATCTCCCCAAAACCGGTCTGGCTCGGCGTCCCGAATATTGGGTCTCCGGAGGCTTCGGTCTGAGCATACAAATTCTGGCCCAGTGTTTTCAGCCCGGAAGGATTTGAGAACTTCGCCAGGTTTATCTGCCCTATCTCGCTCAATTCCAAGGAATCGTTCAGAGAAACCATTACCGTCCCGTCGTATTTTATAAGTACGCTGGTAGTGCCGTCAGGAAAAACTATGGGCGGGTCCAGCTGTCTTCCGTTCGGATCGACCATATTGCCGGCGTTATCTGCATGGAAGTTGCCCGCCCTTGTATAAGCGATCGAACCGTCTGGAAGCCTCAATTGGAAGAACCCCTCTCCCTGTATAGCGATATCGAGGGGATTGTTGGTTATCTCTATAGTACCCTGGGAAAAATCCTTGGGGGTGCCGACAACCCTGACGCCAAGCCCTGATTCTACTCTGTTCCTGGGATTGTCTAGGTCGGCCATCCTGTCAGAAGCATCGTTAAGGTAATTCGAGAAGTTCTTATTCACATAGAACATGCTCTCTTTCTCGACCCTTCCTTTTTTAAAAGCCACCGTTTTCGAGTTGGCAAGATTGTTGGTTATATTCGACATTTCCTCTTCAAAAGCGTTCAAGCCGGTAGCTGCGACATATAGCGGTTGGAACATACTATGGCCCTCCTT
This sequence comes from uncultured bacterium, assembly GCA_937950635.1. Lineage (GTDB taxonomy): Bacteria > Margulisbacteria > WOR-1 > JAKLHX01 > JAKLHX01 > CALFCX01. The sequence continues at coordinate 9,884 of CALFCX010000162.1, read as the reverse complement.
TCTGCTTTATTGGACCGGTTTCCCTATTTCTATGATCTTCTGCATATCGGCTTCCCTGTTCTTGATTATTTTTGCCGCAAGCTCATATGATCTCTGAGTAGCGATGAGATTTGTCATCTCGTCTATTACGCTCACATTGGATGATTCTATGAACCCTTGGGCAATATTCGGACTGGTCTCTTCCTGGAAAGCGATCCCTTCCTTGGGAGCTTTAAAGAATGAATTATTGACAGAAACGAGTCCGGAAGGTTTATCGAACTTAACAACCCTTATTTTATCGGTCTCTACATCGTCGACTATTATTGATCCGGTCCTTGATATCTCCAACTTTGACCCGGGAACTATGGATATAGGACCTGACTGCCCCATTACCGGGAAATTGCCGGACGATGTCAGAAGCCTGCCCTCTTCATCTATGTAGAACCTGCCGTCCCTTGTATAGAATTCCCCTTCCCTTGACTGGACCACAAAATATCCGTCCCCGCCTATGGCCAGATCGGTGGCCGCCCCGGTCTTGAACATCGCTCCGTATTGCAGGTTGTTGTATGATCCGGAGACTCTTGGAACAGCTAAATAGGAAGTCCCTTTGTCTTCTACCGAACGCGTGGCATTCTCTAAAGCTATCGGGAATGATGTGGCTACAATATCCGACTTTCGATAACCGGGTGTTTGTGCGTTGGCAACATTGTTCATCAGCATCTTGGCCTTCATTTCAGAAGTTTCAAGAGCATTCTTGCCTATTTCAAGTATCCTATCGGACATTTGCCCTCCTGGATATAATTTACTATATATTATACACAACGACAGTGGAATTGCAACGTTTTTTTGAGAATGCGACGGTGATCCGGCTAAAAAAGATTATTGTTTGAGCTTTCCGTACAATTTCTTTCTTTTTTCCGCCATTTTATCCAACTGATAGACATAATAAAGAACTTCGGCAACAAGAGTATATAGTTCAGCCGGGATCTGCGAATCAAGCTCAAGCTTTGAAAGAAGCTCCGCTAATTTTGAATTCTCGTAAAGGGGGATCTCGTTCTCGTCGGCAATACGAAGTATCTCTTCGGCGACCACCCCCCGGCCGGAAGCCAGGACCAGAGGAGCGGCATCCTTTTCGACATCATACCGCAAAGCGATCGCAGTGCGCTTATTTTCGGGCGATCCCAAAAGCTGGTCTTTTTTCTTTATGTTCTTGAGCTGCTCTTTGATCTCTGCCATTTTATATAGTACTGTCTATCCTGAACAATCTTTCAAGCCCCAAAAGAGGTATCAAAAAAGGCTTAATGCTGCAGGTCGTTTTATTGACCCTTGCCTGGCATTCTTCCACCTTATATCCTTTTTCTGAAAGCTTCCTCTTTAAGTTGACGTTCTCGCTGTCGCACAATTTCTTGGTCTCCTCTTGTTCGGTATTAAAAAGCATTTTAACATTTTTGTCGCGGACAATTATGGATACCACCATCTTGCCGAGAGCTTCTGTCTCCAGCCCTATGGCAATGTGAGTATCATCGAGATCTACCGTCCCCTTCCTGGTAGGGTCCTGTTTCACTATTATCTCCACACTTGAAGGCGGGGTAAGCATTGTATTCGGTATTTGATAATACAGATAGTCGTCCTGTTGCCCCATATAATTTTTTGAAGACCTCTGGCTCAGCAAAGCCTGTGATGTGAGATTTTCCAAAAGGTCCCCGAGTTTTTTGGAAGCAGCTATTATAGCCGATCTCGCGGCTTCGTTCTCGGGAGTGGCGGAAGCTTGTTTCGAAAGGGCCTGGTTCTGTATTCCGTCCAACAGAGAATTCAACGCCCTGATATCGTTCATGAGATCATCCCTGCCCACCGCGGAAGCGCTGTCGCTCGCAAACTTGTATTTTTTCGGAAGATCGTTTATTATCGCCGAGAACTGCCCGATCAAAGAGGTTATCTGTGTCATGAGAGCCGGAGAGAAGGATGCCGCGTTCATCTGTATGGACCCCGCCAGCTGAGAGAGAGAAGAGTTTAGGGCCGAAAGCTGGCCCGTAACATTCGGGGTTTCCGAAAGCTGGTTTGACAGCATCTTTACGGCTTCGGAAGAATTAGTTATCCCTTTGGTAAGCAACACCATTGCAGCTTCCTGGGTGCTTGAGGACTTGTTCGTGCCCTCCATCATCGCCATAGCTTTTATAAAATTGTCCCTGCTAAGCTCTATCCCGAACCTCAACATCAAAGAGGCGAGTTTTATGTTAGCATCCGTGGCAGGAAGATTGATGGAAGTAAGATGGGATGTAACATCATTTATCGTTAGTTCACGTACGGATTGAGAAGCCGGAGCCGTAGATGCCGAAGCTGTCGCTGCTGCGGAAGAAGGCGTCGCTGCCGATGAAACAGCCTGGGATGATTGTGTTGCCGTAGCGGACTGGGTTGCCGATTGAGAAGATGACGAGCTGGATGACTGCGAAGCAGAGGTGCTTGTTTGCTGGGTTTGTGTCTGACTTTCCTGTTGTGACTGGCTTTGAGCTTTTGTTTGCGGCCATATCACCGGTTTCCCGGGATGGATACCACCAGCCGCAGTTTGCAGATCAGCCATAGGTTACACCTCCACTGAATGATATATTTTTACCAAAAGAATGTCAATATTCGGCAAAATATGACCTATACATAACATATATCGAGAAAAACCTCAGGAAACTTGCGGTAAGCGGGTTACTTTTGGGGTTTAGCCGGGGCTTTCCCTTTTGCATCATCCTGAGCGGGCTGCTTTCCCTTAGCGTCGGCTGCAGGCTGTTCTCCGGCTGCCGCTGTCTGATCTCCGGCCGCAGCTTGGTCCCCAGCCCCCACTTCAAGAGCTGCAGTATCGGCAACGGCCGCAGGAGCGGCTTCTTCCTCGGTAGGAGCAGAAACAATGGCCACGGGTTCGTCTTTTGGAGTTATTATGGTAACCCCTTCAGGAGCCAATATCCCCGAAACGTGTATAGATTCCCCTATTTTAAGGGAAGAAACGTCAACCGTGATCTTATCCGGGATGTTCCCTGGAAGACATTTGACCTCAAGCTGCCTTAAAGAGTGAACGAGGATGCCGCCTTCAAGCTTGACCCCTTCAGGCTCTCCCACAAACTCTATCGCGACCTTGGTTTTGATCTCTTCCTGCATGTTTATCTTTAGGAAATCCACATGCATCAGCTGATCGGTCATGAAATCTGTCTGGAGGTCATGCGCAAGTACGGGAATGGTCTGGGACCCTTTCGCATCCTTAACTACCAAAGATATAAGAGCATTCTTATTGCCACCTTTGGAAAAAAGAGAAGAGAATTTCTTCTTGTCAACTTCTACGCTTATGGGCTCCATTCCCTGCCCGTAAACTACCCCCGGGATAAAACCCCTGTTGAGTACTTTTTTGCTTTTTTCGCTCCTTATGGATGCTTCAAGGCTAAGATTCTTCATATATTAAGATTATAACTCTATTCTGTTAAAAAAACAACTTCGGTTCCCGGTATGGCACGCGGGCCCGGTTTGTTCTATTTTAAGCAATATCGCGTCGGCATCACAATCATAATAGATCTCTTTCACATCCTGCACATTGCCCGAGGTCTCGCCTTTCATCCAGAATTTTTTTCTGCTCCTGCTCCAATACCACGCTCTTTTCTCTTTTATCGTTTTTTCGAGCGATTCTTTGTTCATGTAAGCGAGCATCAAGACTTCGCCGGTAGTCATATCCTGGGCTATGGCCGGGATCAGCCCATCCTTATCAAATTTGAATTCGACCATTACAAACCTCCTAAACCCTGTTTTGTACGGCTTCGCTGAAATCTATCCATGTACTGCCCTGACCTGTTATTTGTTCTATACTGCTTATGAGTTCCTGGCTTATGGCAGTCCCATAGCTTTCGGATGCCGAAACTATTTTATCACCTATATGTATGTATGTGTCTTCCTGCCCCTTGTACATGGCAAGTATGCTCTTGAGGCTGACCAACTCTTCCTGCTTTATAGTGGGGGGGAGTTTTATATGTATGCTTCTCTTTGTCGCCGTCTCTTCCAATAATTCCGCCGAATCCGCTATCACCTGGGGCTCGTCATTGCGGAAATCCACTTTCCCTTTCACTATCAAAGGAGCATCCTCGGTAAGCAGAAAAGATGTTTTTTCATAGGTCTTGGGAAAAAACACCACGGGAACGGTCCCCGTAAGGTCCTCTATCTGCGCGATCATCATGAGGTCATTCTTTCTGGTAGTGATCTTCCTGATGTTCTTTAGGAGGCCGCCTATCACGACCTGCGATCCAGAAGATCTTTCCGCGACATCCCTTGCCCTGCAATTGGTTCGCATCTGCAATTGGTCGCTTATGCCGTGCAAAGGGTGATCGGAAAGGTAGATGCCGAGAAGCTCCTTCTCCATCCTGAGTACCTGATCCTTGGGGAATTCCTCCTCGTCGACATTTGTTTCTGCCGACCTCTTCACGACGAATTTGTCCATATCGGAAAAAAGCGACGCCTGCTGGCGGCTGGCGCGTCCGTTCTTCCCGTTCTTGGACAATATGTCCTCATAAGACGAAAGAAGCCCGGCTCTTGTACGCCCAAGACTGTCGAAAGCCCCGCATTTGATCAAGCTTTCAAGCACCTTTTTATTCACAAGCCGCTGGTCGATCCTTTCCACAAAATCCTGGAATGACCTGAAGGGGCCTTCTTTTTTCCTTGCTTCAATTATTGAGTCTATGGCGCCATATCCGACATTCTTCACCGCGGCAAGAGCGAACCTGACCCCGTCTTTTACCGGAGAAAATTCCTTTAGACTTTCATTGATATCAGGCGGAAGGACCTTTATCCCCATTCTGGAGGACTCAGCGATATAAAAGCTGACCTTATCGGTATCTCCGACCGCAGAACTGAGAAGAGCCGCCATGAATTCAACCGGATAGTTAGCCTTCAAATAGGCGGTCTGATACGAGATCATCGCATAGGCCGTGCTGTGCGACTTGTTGAACCCGTAACCCGCGAATTTTTCGCATAGATCGAACAGGTCTCTCGCTTTGTTCTCCGGAAAACCTTTTTTTACCGCTCCGCTCACGAACTTTTCTCTCTGTCTGGCCATCTCGAGAGGATTTTTCTTTCCCATGGCATACCTGAGGACATCCGCTTCCCCCATAGTGAAACCTGCTATTGCACTGGCGATCTGCATCACTTGTTCCTGGTAAAGTATGACCCCGTAGGTCTCTTCAAGTATAGGCTCCAGCTCTTTAAGCTCGTAAGACACCTTGTTCAGCCCTTTTTTCCTGTTGACGAAATCTTCTACCATTCCGCTCTCCAAAGGTCCAGGCCTGTAAAGGGCCAGAAGCGCGATTATATCCTCAAAACGGCCGGGCACCAGATTCTTTATAAGAGCCCTCATCCCCTGTCCTTCAAGCTGGAATATGCCTATGGTCTCTCCCTTGGACAGAAGTTCATAGGTTTTTTCGTCGTCGAGCGGCAGTGTTTTCATGTCTATCTTCTTGCCGTGACCTTTATCTATCAGCTCGACCGCCCTGGCGATCATCGTGAGGTTCCTCAATCCGAGGAAATCCATTTTGAGAAGCCCGATCTTCTCTATCTCTTTCATGGCATACTGCGTGACTATCTGATCGTCACCGGACAATTGCAGAGGAACATATTCCGACAAAGGCTTTTGCGAGATGACGACGCCCGCGGCATGTACCGATGCATGCCTGCTAAGACCTTCAAGGGTTTTCGCGGTATCTATCAGGTTCTTTACTGCGGGATCGCCAAAATAAGCCGCTTTGAACTCCTTCACCTCAGAAAGAGCTTTGTCTATCGAAGCATCCGGACCAAACGGTATCATTTTTGCTATCCTGTCAACTTCCGGAAGAGGCACTCTCAGAACCCTTCCGACGTCCCTTATCACGCCTCTTGCCGCCATGGTACCGAAAGTTATTATCTGCGCGACATGGTCAGCACCGTATTTTCGAGAAACATAATCTATGACCTCCTGCCTTCTCTCGTAACAAAAATCGGTGTCTATATCCGGCATGGTCACGCGCTCTATGTTCAGGAACCTTTCAAATATCAGGTTGTATTTGAGAGGATCTATATCAGTAATGCCTGTCGTATATGATACTATGCTTCCGGCGGCAGACCCTCTGCCGGGGCCCACTTCTATCTTTTGGCTTTTTGCGTAATTGATGAAATCCTGTACCACCAGGAAGAACGGGGCGTATCCCATCTTGTCTATCACGGAAAGCTCGTATTCGACCCTTTCCTTAACGGCCGGAACTGGAGAAGTACCGTATCTTTTTGCCACGCCGTCCTCAACAAGCTCCCTCAGAAAGGACATATGAGAATGCCCTTTCGGCACCTGAAAGTCCGGAAAATGCAGTTTGCCGGTCTCAAGATCAAAATCGCATTTATCTCTGATCTCCGCGGTATTTTCAAGAGCTTCAGGAAGATCGGCAAAAACAGAGGACATTTCTTCCGCTGATTTCAAAAAGAACTCTTCGCCGGAGAACTTCATTCTGGTCTCATCATCATAAGTCCGGCCGGTCCCTATGCACATAAGAACATCCTGCGCTCTGGCATCCTCTCTTTTCGTATAGTGGGAATCATTGGTAGCAACAAGGCTTATGCCTGTGTCCTTGGATATTGCGATAAGTCTCTGAAGGACGGCGGTTTGTTCCGGGATCCCGTGGTCCATGACCTCAAGATAAAAATCCTCGCCGAACGTTTCTTTGAACCAAAGCGCCGTGGAAACGGCCTCATCCTCTTTACCTGAAAGTATAAGTGAGGGGATCTTTCCGGCAAGACAACCGCTCAGGATTATGAGACCTTCTTTATATTTTCCCAGGAGCTCCTTGTCAACCCTCGGTTTTTGGTAAAAACCTTCGGTATTAGAAAATGTGACCAGAGAAAGGAGGTTTTGATAACCCTGGCGGTTCTTTGCTATTACTGTTATGTGGTAGGGAGATCTGTCCTCTTTTGTTTCTTTGTCGAATCGCGTCCTCGGAGCAAGATACATCTCACAGCCGAGGATCGGCTTTATTCCCGCTTTTTTAGCGGCCAGGTAAAACTTCACGGCACAACACATATTGCCGTGATCCGTTATGGCCACAGCCTCCATACCGAGTTCTTTTACCCTCTTTACGATATCCTCGATCCTGCTTGCTCCATCCAGCAGGCTGAATTCGCTGTGGACATGCAGGTGGACAAAATCCCTGGGCCGGATCATTTTACTTTGCCGCCCCTATCTTAAACATCTTGGTGCCGCAGGAAGAGCACACTCCGCTGACGGCTGGTTTGCCGTTCTTAAGTGTTACCTCTTTGGCATCCTTCATCTCTTTTTTGGACTTACATTTTACGCAATAAGCCTCCACGTTCAAATCACCTGCCTTTCTTGTTCTTATAAAGGACACGAACACATTAACAAGATTATACTATAGGAAGTATTCTTGCAAGGGTTTTACCAGCAAATCTTTCTTTTTGAGGGATTCCACCGCGCTCGCAAGAGCAGAAGCGCCTGATATTGTGGTGGCCACCAATATGTTCTTCATGAGGGCCTCTCTTCTTATCAGGGACTCGTCCTCTCTGGAGCCTTTTCCCAAAGGGGTATTTATAACGAAGTTTATCTTGCCCGATTTTATCTCATCCACTATGTTCGGACGCCCCTCGCTCACTTTATTGACCCTGCGCACGGAGACTCCACCCCTGCATAAAGAATTCGCGGTCCCCTCGGTAGCCACGATCTCAAAACCCAAAAGAGAAAAATTCTTTGCTATAGGGATAATGGACCTTTTATCCTTGTCCTTTACGGATATAAAAACCGATCCCGACGTCGCAAGTTTTTCTCCCGCACCCAACTGAGCTTTTGCGAAAGCTTCCCCAAAATTGTCCGAAAGCCCCATGACCTCCCCGGTAGAGCGCATTTCCGGGCCGAGAATTATATCCTGCTTAGAGAACTTTATGAAAGGCAATACGGCTTCCTTTACCGAGACATGTTTGGGCGAAGGCTCTTTAACTCCAAGACTTTTTAGCGTCTTGCCGGCCATTACTCTTGCAGCGACCTTTGCCCAGGGCGTTCCGGTGGCCTTGCTTACAAAAGGCACAGTGCGAGAGGCTCTCGGGTTGACTTCAAGAACATAGATCCGGTCGTTCTTATAAGCATACTGGACGTTCATGAGACCGATAACTTTAAGTTTTTTTGCCATTAGCTTTGTATATTCTTTTATTTTCTCTACGGTATCCGTGCTCAGAGAATAAGGAGGGAGAACACATGCGCTGTCGCCGCTGTGTATGCCGGCTTCTTCTATATGCTCCATTATTCCGGCTATTATGATGTCTTTACCGTCCGAAACGCAATCAACATCTATTTCCACCGCGTCTTCCAGGAATTGATCTATCAACACGGGATGGTCCGGAGATACATCCGCCGCTTTCCGCATATAATCCCTGAGCATCATCTCATCGTATACGATCTGCATGGCACGTCCGCCAAGGACATAAGACGGGCGCACCAGCACCGGATATCCTATCTTTCCGGCTATTATAACGGCCTCTTCTGGGGACATGGCACTCCCGTTGCTGGGACGGGGAATATCAAGCTTAGCCAACAGTTTCTCGAATCTTTTCCGGTCCTCGGCAATATCTATGGAATCCGAAGACGTCCCAAGCAGCCTGACCCCGGCTTTTTCAAGAGCCACCGAAAGCTTTAAAGGCGTTTGTCCTCCGAGCTGTACTATAACGCCGGAAGGCCTTTCCTTTTCGACGATGTTCATGACATCCTCAAAAGTCATAGGCTCAAAATAAAGCCTGTCGGAGGTGTCGTAATCGGTAGATACGGTCTCGGGATTGCAGTTGACCATTATGGTCTCGTAACCGTCCTCCCGCAGAGCAAAACAAGCATGCACGCAACAATAGTCGAACTCTATCCCCTGCCCTATTCTGTTAGGGCCTCCTCCAAGTATCATTATTTTTGGACGTTCGCACGGGCTGACCTCGTCCTCCTTCTCGTAAGTCGAGTAATAATAAGGCGTATAAGACTCGAATTCCGCGGCGCAGGTATCAACGGTCTTGTAGACCGGAAGTATATCCAGGTTTTTTCTTTCGGCGCGTATATCCTGTTCGGGAAGATTTCTCAATCTGCCTATCTGGATATCGGAAAAACCGTATCTTTTGGCTTCTTTTAGGAGGTCTTTGTCCAAGTGCGGCGACTGGATCATCCTTTGTTCCATTTCGACTATCTGGGAAATATTATCAAGGAACCACTTATTTATGCCGCAAAGCTTGCTTATTTCGTCTGAAGACATCCCGTTCTTCAAGGCGGCTTTTATATAGAACATTCTTTCGTGGTTCGGGACCTTTATTTTATTCTTTATTTCCTCGGGATCGATATCGCTCTTAGCATCAAAACGCCCTGCATATATGGACAGCTGGACGTTCTTTCCTTTCTCTGCCGGAGCGCTTTTGCCCGGAACTTTTGGGTCGTCCAATCCCGCTATGCCGGTCTCCAATGATCTCAGGGCTTTCTGAAAAGATTCCTTGAATGTACGGCCAATGGCCATGGCCTCTCCCACCGATTTCATCTGGGTCCCCAGAACCGGGTCTGTTTCCGGGAATTTCTCAAAATTGAAACGAGGGATCTTGGTGACCACGTAATCTATAGAAGGCTCAAAAGAAGCCGGGGTCTTTTTTGTTATATCGTTCGGTATTTCATCCAGAGTATATCCGACAGCAAGTTTTGCCGCTATTTTCGCGATGGGAAATCCCGTAGCTTTAGACGCCAGAGCGGACGATCTGGATACCCTGGGATTCATTTCGATTATCACCACTCTGCCGTTATCGGGATGAACGGCAAATTGGACGTTGGAACCTCCGGTATCGACCCCTATTTCTCTCATAACAGCGATGGAATAGTCCCTTAACCGCTGGTATTCCTT
>CALFCX010000161.1 GCA_937950635.1 uncultured bacterium | reverse complement strand
CAAGCACGTCATTCTCTATTGCCAGGGGCTTTGCCGACGAAAGGATGGTTTCGTATATGGGCTTGCTGAGCCCCTTTTCCAGATTCTTGAGGATCCTGGTCCAAACATCGTCGATATCAGTTATTGACATTTTTAAACAACCTATCCACAGCGATCATAAGCAAATATCCCACCCCATCCGCCCGGACTGATTACAGAATGATACCAAATTTGCGGCAAAAATTCAACAAAAATCAAAGTTATCAACAGTTCTATCCACAGAACAAAAAACATGTGGATAAACAGGCCTTTATGGATTTGTTAACCGGTCTATATCCACAGTCTTGCATAGGTCAATACTATCAATTGTGGAAGCTAACGTCAATCGCTTCCTTGACAAAATTGCAAAGCTTTATTATAATTCTATAGGAGAATAAAATGGTAAAAAGAACATTTCAACCGAGAAAGCTTCATAGGAAAAGGGTCCACGGTTATTTAAGGAAAAAATCCTCAAAAGCCGGGCGAAAAGTTATATCAAGAAGAAGAAAAAAAGGAAGGCGCAGGCTTACCCCTTGAGCGAGCTCTTTATCAAAGAGCAAAGAGATTTTAACCGCGCAACAAAAGCAGGGCAGCAAATAAACTCTCCGATAGGGCGGATGAAATTTCTAAAAAATGGCGTAAAAAAGCCAAAAATGGGGATAATACTAGGTAAAAAAGAGGGATTGACCGCTGTAAAAAGGAACAGGATCCGGAGAATAATTAAAGAAGCCTGGCGGTCTATTGCCAACAAACTTCCGGTCCCGGTTGAGATCGTTATTTTTCCAAAGGCAAGCATTTTTGCTGAAAAGTCAACAAAAATAGAGCAAATACTGTTCCGGGCGATAGGGGACGGCTGTGGTCGAAGCAAGGAAAGATAGCCTGGTGTTAAAGATCGTCGGAGGGGCGGAAGGCGCGGTCAAGAAGCTTCTTATAGGGGGGTTAAGGGTTTACAGGCGATTCATATCTCCCATGCTGCCTTATTCTTGCAGATTTTATCCGACATGTTCCCAGTATTGCATAGAGGCTATAGAGAAGCGCGGAGTAGTAAGAGGTGTTTTTGCCGGTATTATGCGAATTATGCGGTGTAATCAGCTTTTCAGAGGCGGATTTGACCCGCTTAGATAAAGGGGATGATATATGGAACCATTGATAAATGTGATGCTGAATATATTGGACTTGTTCTATAAGATCGGGTTCCATAATTATGGGATCGCTATTGTTTTGCTTACGGTAGCCGTTAAGTTCGCTCTTTATCCTCTGACACTCCAATCTATTCAGCAAATGGCCGCGATGCAGAAGATACAGCCTAAATTCGAAGAACTGAAAAAGAAGCACAAGGACAAACCGGATAAGTTCCAGCAGGAAGTAATGGAGCTGTATAAGGAGCACGGGGTTAATCCTTTTGGAGGATGCCTTCCCATACTTTTGCAACTACCGGTATTCATAGTGCTGTTCATGGCCTTGACCAGCCCAGCTTTCAAAGCGACGCTCGCGGCAATGCCGCAAGCAGCCTCATTTTTATGGATCCCGGACATATCCTTTAAAGACCCGTTCTATATAATGCCGGTGCTTATAGGAATCTCAACATATCTTTCTCAGAAGACAATGCCAAGCAGCGCTCCCAACGACCAGACCAAATACGTAATGTTGATAATGCCTTTCTTCATAGCGTTCATCAGCTTGGAATTCGCAGCAGGGGTTCAGCTATACTGGGTTGTCCAGAACGTGCTGACCGTTGCGCAACAGCTATATATAACAGCCAAGAAAGGCAAAGTATAGAAGGAGGACCATGGTAATGAGCAGCAGTGTCAGGATGAAGGGTAGAACGACCGAGGAAGCCACAAAAAGCGCGCTGGAAGTGCTTAAGGCGGGGAGAGACGAGGTTGACGTAAGGGTCATCTCCGAAGGCGAACAGGCCGTTTTGGGTGTTTTCGGAGGCAAAGATGCGGAGGTCGAAGTAAAGCTAAAGACGAGCGTGGCCGAAGAGGCGAAGAACGTATTACAGGATATATTGGACAGAGCAGGCCACATATCCCAGGTATACGTACAGGACGACACAGCAGAAACAGCCTCCCTCGAGATAAAAGCGGACGACCCGGCCAGGGTAATAGGGAAGGACGGGGCAACATTATCAGCGCTCCAGTACCTGGTCAGCATAATCGCCAATAGAGGCAAAGAACAAAAAAAACGGGTCGAAGTCGATTGCGGAGCTTATAGAAAAAAACAGGAAAAACGGGTCGAAAAGATAGCCAGAGAAACCGCCGAAGAAGTCGAGATATCAGGCAAAGAAATAGAGCTCCCTCCAATGTCCCCGAGGGAAAGGCGAATAGTACACATGACCATAAAAGAAATGCAAAAAGTATCTTCTTACAGCGTTGGCGATAAAGAGAACAGAAGGGTCATTGTAGCGCCAAAGAAAAGCTGAAATATGCTTTCCAAAAACAACGATACAATCACCTCTGTTTCATCAGGACAGGGGCAGTCGGCCATTGCGGTCATAAGGATCTCCGGGGAAAGAGCCCTATCTATTTTAGGCAAAATATTTGTTGCAAATAAGCCAAATAGCGAACCAAGAACAATATCCTTGGGATGGATAATAGATACAGAGACCCGCAAAAAAATAGACCAGTCAATGGTAGTTGCTTTTAAGGCCCCGCATAGTTTTACGGGAGAAGATACGGCAGAAATATATTGCCATGGGGGGCTTCTGATAATAAGAAGCATCATTGGGCAAATACTCAAAAACGGAGCCCGCCTAGCCGATAAAGGAGAGTTCTCAAAAAGAGCTTTTTTTAACGGGAAGATCGATCTTGTCCAGGCAGAAGCAATAGCCGAAGCCATACAGGCAAAAACCTCTTTTGGCTTGGATGCGGCAATGAACAGGATCGAAGGTAAACTTTCAAAAGAGATCAGCGAATTAAAAAGATCGCTGGAAGAAATATTGGTGGCTATTGAGGCCAGCGTGGATTTTCCGGACGATATCGACGAGCCTAACAGAAAACAAACCCTGAACAACTTGATATCTATGGAAAAACTTTGCCACGAACTTGTCAGGAATTCAAATGCCGGCAAGGTGCTAAATGACGGGATAAGAGTTCTCATAATAGGGAAGCCAAACGTAGGGAAATCAAGCCTGCTTAACGCCATACTAAAAGAAGAAAGGGCCATAGTTACGGAAGTGCCAGGTACCACAACAGACACTATCGAAGCCCTGATCACCATTGAGGGACTCCCATTCTTGCTGATAGATACCGCCGGCATTAGAGAGCCCAAGAACATTGTTGAAACGGAAGGGATAAAAAGAGCAATAAAGAAGGCAGAGGCAGCGGATATGGCCATCGTTGTTTTTGACGGCTCAGGGGAAATTACGGAGGAAGACATGAAGGCGGCCAAAACAGTAGGGGACATAAAACACAAAATAGCTGTCATTAACAAGACAGACAAAGGGAAAACCATAAAAGACAAAGACATTCCGGGAGAATTCTATCGGAAGGTCGACTCATCCGCCCTGAACGGCCAAGGGATAAAAGACATTGAAGCCGCCATAATGGAAATAGCCAGAAAAAAAACCGCATCGGAACCCGCCAGAGGGCTGTTGGGCAATGAACGCCAGATCGGACTGGCGCAAAGTTCCAAAAAATATATATCCTCAGCCATAAAGTCTCTGGAAGGGGAGATCCCTCTGGATTTGATAGCCATAGACGTAAAACAGGCTTTATCGGAAATATCCGAGATAAGCGGAGAAAATATATCGGCGAAGGTTATTGACCGCATATTCGGAGAGTTTTGCATAGGGAAGTAACAATGTTTCACGTGAAACATTGCAAATATCGGCCATCTGGGATACAATGTTTCACGTGAAACATTTTTGGCCAATGAAAAGAGAGGCATAAGGAGAAGCACATGTCTATAATAGATGGGAAAGCAATGGCAAAGTCTATAAAGGAGTCTTTGGCAGAACAGATCAAGAAAGAGAACATCAAGGCTTCTTTAGCGGTAGTTCTTGTGGGCGATGACCCAGGCTCAAAAATTTATGTAAATTCCAAGGAAAAAGACGCAAAGGAAATAGGGATTAATTCGGTTGTTCATAGGTTGCCGCAGGACACATCCCAGAAAGAGCTATCAAAATTGATAGAAAAATTGAATTCAGATACCGATATAAAGGGCATATTGGTTCAATTACCGTTACCAAAACATTTAAACGAAGCCTCTATTTTAGAGATAATTTCGCCAAAAAAAGACGTTGATGGGCTTCATGAGGTCAACATGGGGAGGCTTCTTTTGGGGAAAGAGCCATATCACTATCCTTGTACTCCTTCCGGAATAATGGAAATGATTTTTTCCACAAAAATGGAACTAAAAGGGAAGAATGCGGTTGTTATAGGAAGGAGCAATATAGTGGGAAAGCCCATTGCCCAATTGCTTCTCAGGGAGCATTTGACCGTCACTATTTGCCATTCCAGGACAAAAGATTTGGAATACTTTTGCAAAAAAGCGGATATTCTGGTGGTGGCGATCGGGAAGCCTAAGTTCGTCAGATCGAACTTGGTCAAAGAGGGCGCTGTTGTCATAGATGTTGGAATGAACAGAACTCAGGAAGGGCTTTTTGGCGACGTCGATTTTGATGATGTCAAAGATAAGTGTTCATTCATCAGTCCGGTCCCGGGCGGGGTTGGCCCAATGACAAGGGCCATGTTGATGAGAAACTGCGTCCGAGCAGCATCTATGTAAAAGGATATCCCCGGAGCATTGGCTTATTTCCGAAAAATAAGTGAAATTTTAGCAAAAACCTGCCGATATAAGATAAAGAGGGATAATATATGGCAGGGTATAACTATACACCACGCATCAATCCTTATCAGCCGCGACTTAATGCCGTAAATGCGGCTTCTGCTCGGATCCCTGTTGCAAGACCTTATCTGGAAGTAAGGTTCGGCTCTTTGGATAGGATAGGGATGCCCGTTCTTAGAAATCCGCAGGGAACAACTTTTGTAATAGTGCTGCCCGAATCAAAAACAACGTTTTCAGGAATAAATTCTTCGGCTATAGCGCAAGTCGATTCAAGGATCGCCGATTTTTCTTTGGCGATGAACGAAAGGGTTCGCCAAGGGAAAATGCCCGCGGCTAGATTTTCAGAGCTAGAAGCAACCTTGTCGGGCTTAAGAGAACAAGCTCAGGGGCGCCTTACCCGCGGTGACTTTGCTGGATTTTCCGAGACATCCGGAGCCATAGAAGGGCTTATTCGGAAATCCGAATTTTTGAGCGAAATGTACGCCGACAGGCTAAAACTCGGGGTTATGAGACAAACGATAGGAGATGCTTATGCCCACGGGATAATTTCTGCAGATGAAAAAGCGTTCCTGGGAAAAGAATTAGCCGAAAAGGTTAGAGAGAATGCAAACGCATTGATAGCGGGAGACGAGAACAGGTTCATGACGTCATTAATGGACCTTTTGCGCATGGCCGAAGTGACCGATGCAATGCGTCAGGGTCTCGATGTTTTCAGGTTGCGGACAGCGACCGGCGATCTTTCCGGCATGAACAAAGCGGCCGAAGAGAAAATACTGCCAAGAATGAGGGCCGCTAACAACATAAACAGGGAATTGCTTTATGGCAATCGCCTTACGATAGAATTCGCCTCCAGATTCCTTGCCGATTTGAGAGCGGCGCAGAGCGCTGTATTGAAGAACACGAGAGAACAGCTTGACAGGCTGAGCAGGTCACCGGAAATATCCCAAAAAGATGCCAAAGACATAATGATTGCGGCACAAGTAGTAGCGCAAACTTCCGAACAGATAGCGATCACCGATCTGAATGAAACAACGATACCCGCGGATCTTTGGATGCAAATATGGGACAAAGCATCGGGGCCCGACCTGGAAAGCTACGCGGTCTTGAAAAAAGGGATAGTCGAAGAACAAAAGCTGATCTCGGAGTTGTTCGAGGCTCTCGCTCCTAGAATATCTGTTTCTGATACAAAAAGCGGGGCCTGTCTTGTTATGCCGTCCTCAGAGGCCTATGTCCCGTCAGAGATCTTCGGATCAGCCGCGACAGCCCAGCAGAGCTTTAAATTGACGCCTGCCGACTTTTTTGCCGAACATATGTTCAGATACCTGATCGATATCATGCAAAAACAGAGTGAGGCCAGAAGGAAAGCTGCGGAGAAAAAAGCGGAAGAAGAATCCGATGAAAGAAGGGCCGAAGAGAAAAGAACGGAAGCCAGGCTTCTGGAGAAAAAACTTGCTTTAAAGGATATCGAAGAAAAAAGGCTGCAGCGGAAAGTTTTAACAGAGGCTGCGGCCAACATGAACGCTATTTTGGAAATGATAAAAGCTCAGCAGCAATTGTGCATATCCAGCGGAGCCGAGGAAGGGGCCAGCGAAGAATCGCTCCAAGCCGGACGGAACATAGTATATCTCAGCAGGCTTGCCGAACAACAGGCGGAAAGAGCAGCGGCCGCTGCCAAGGCAGCCTGATCTTATCTGGCGAACAACCTCAATATATCGTTAAAAGATACGAACGCAAAGAAGCCCAGCAAAACCACCAATCCCCATTGATGTATATTATTCTCTATCTGTAAATTAACGGGTTTTTTCCTTACGGCTTCGATCAGTATGAAAACAAGCCTTCCTCCGTCCAGCGCCGGAATGGGAAGAAGATTGAATACGGCCAGGTTTATGCTGATAAACGCTATAAGGCTTAGAAAAGAAGGCAGCCCCTGCGCAGCGGCCTGCCCGCTGAATTGGGCAATGCCTATTGGCCCCGCAAGGCCTGTCAGGGCTATTTTTCCGGTCAAAAGCTTGCCGAAGACCACAACTATCATATAAGAAAGATATACGGTCTTTTTTGCGCCTTCTAATACGGCCTCGGCCGGATTGAACTTTTTATAATAACTCCCAAGAGAGAACCCGAGCAGTCCGACCTTTAATTTGCCGTCATATTCCGGTACGGCGCTTATTGCCAGCTCTTTTTCATCTCTTAGCACAACAAGAGAGACGGTTTCTCCGGCGCTTTTGTGGATTCTTTCTATTGTCAGATTAATGTCATAGACCTTTTCCCCGTTTAAGCGGATTATTTTATCCCCGACCAATAGCCCCGCTTTTTTTGTGGGCGAATTTTCGGATACGCCCGCGATGATATCGCTTGTATAAGGAAGTCCGAAGGTCATTGCGAGAAAGCTGTATATTATGAACCCGAGCAGGAGGTTCATCATAGGCCCCGCCACTATGGATTTGAATTTCTCATACGGGGATTTCGCTCCGTACTGCTGTTCGAACGGCGCATTCTGTTCGCTCTCTTGTTCATCTATCCCGGCGAGCCTTACAAAAGCGAGTATCGGGACCAGGTTTATCGAGTACACGGTCCCTTTAAATTCTTTCTTAAAAAGATTAGGTCCGAAACCTATGCCGAATTCTAGGACTTTTATTCCGGCTCTTTTTGCCCATATAAAGTGCCCGAGTTCATGAGCCAAAGCTACGATCACGAATACGAGGATAAAGGACAAAGCAGGCATTAAAAATCCCATATTTAAATTCTTCCTCTCAGTTCCGACATTATTTCTTCTGCGGCGCGCCTGACCGCTCCCGGCGGTCCCAGCTTGGTTCTCACGTTGCGGAAGCCGTCTTTTACGGCTTTGGCCTTGTCCGGGTCCATCAGCATTTTTACGGCTTTTTCGGCTATGTTATTCTGTGTTACATCCGACTGCATTATTTCCGGGACGATCATTTTGTTCGCGATGATATTGGGCATGGAAAAATATGGGAGCTTTATCTTTACTATATACTTGGCTATTAGATATGTAAGGTTGGATATTTTATAGGCCATTACGGCGGGGGTGTTAATTATCGCGGCCTCCATTATTATCGTTCCGGATGCGGCGATCGCCACATTGGATGCCCCCAATATATCGTGGCTTCTCCCGTAGATCGCGGGGATATTTATATTGTTCTTCTTTAGGTATGAGAGAACCATTGATTTGAACTGAAGGCTTGAGAGAGCTATTACAAACTGTGCATTGGGAATTTCCTTTTTTATCAATGCGGCCGCTCCGGTGAAAACCGGCAGAAGGGAAATAAGCTCCTGATGCCGGCTGCCGGGAAACAGGCCGAATATCGGGAATTTTGGATTTAGTCCGGTTGCCCGGCAGAATTCTTCCTTTGAAACTCCGGGTTTCGCCAGGTCTACATTAGGGTTGCCTACATACACGGCATTCCCGCCGTTCTCTTTGTAGATCCTTGCTTCTTCTTCGAAGATGCATAAGAGCTTGTCTATAGTGGCAACAACGTTCTTTATCCCTTTAGGAGTTCCCCAAAGCCATTCCTGGGGAGGAATATAATATGCCGTCTTTATTCCGAGTTTTTTTGCGTATTTTGCGAGCAGCATATTAAAGCCCTGATAGTCTATCAGAACTAAAAGGTCGGGAGATTCCTTTTTCAGCAGCCTTTTCATCTTATACAGCCCGAACAATATCGATGGGAGGAAACGCAGGACCTCCATTACACCGACGGAGCCCTTGGCCGACAGGTCGTATTTGATATCCACGCCGGCAAGCCGCATCTTTTCTCCGCCCATGCCGAAAAGATAAAGAGCGGAATTGATTTTTTTCAGCTCTTTTGCCAGTGCCGCGCCGTGCATATCGCCGGAGATCTCCCCGGCGCTCAGCATTATTTTGATCATTTTTAGATGCCGATTTCCGGGATATCCTCGAAAAGAAGTTCTTCTGAGAGCTCTACTTTTTTAAGTATTCCGCGCCCGCTCTCTTTTTCCAGAAAATCTATAAGGGTTTTTATCTCATCCGTTGGTTTGCATTGTTTTTTCAAAGTATCCAATGCTTTTGAAAAATTATTCCCGGCCCTGTACAGAAGCTTGAACGCTTTTTTCAGCTCCACCTGAGATTCGAACGGAACCCCTCTTCTCTGCAGCCCTATCGAATTTAAGGCGCGAACCTGTGCAGGATTGCCTTCGGCTATCATGAACGGAGGCACGTCCTGTACTATCCTTGAATGCCCTCCTATCATCGCCATTTTTCCAATCCTTACGAACTGATGTACTCCCGTCATCCCGCCTATTATGACGAAATCGTCAACTTCGGCATGCCCAGCCAAAGCGGCAAAACTGCTCATGATCACACCGTTGCCGACCCTTGCGTTGTGAGGGATGTGCACATTGGTCATGATCATGCAGTCATTCCCTATGGATGTTTTCTGCCCTTCGCCGGTCGGCAGATGTATTGTCACGAATTCTCTTATGAGGCACCTGTCCCCGATCTCTACCCAGCTTTTTTCTCCTTTGTATTTGAGGTCCTGGGGAGGGGTCCCTATGGTGGTGCTGTTCAATATTCGGCAGTCTTTGCCGATCCTGGTCCATTTAGCTATCAATACATTGGACCCTATCTCACAACCGTCCCCTATAGACACTTCAGGGCCTATTACCGTATAAGGGCCGATCTTCACGTTTTTGCCTATTTCCGCCGAAGGATGTATGACTGCGGTCTTGTGTATATCCTGCTTTGAAGCATTGCCGCCGTCAGATATCGAGCACATGAACTCTCCCTCGCAGGCTATTTGATCGCCGACCTTGGCTATCCCTTTCATCTTTGCTATGGGGCCTTTTGATTTCAGATATTCAACGTCGATCCTCAATTGATCGCCCGGAAGAACAGGCTTTCTGAAACGTATTCCGTCTATCCCGGCGAACAGGGCGAATTTCCCCTGGTATTCCGGAGTGACCAGCAGCCCGAAAGCCCCGGTCTGAGCGATCGCTTCAACAATGAGAACGCCGGGCATTATAGGCATATTAGGGAAATGCCCCTGGAAGAATTCTTCGTTCATGGTCACGTTCTTGATCGCAACGACTTTTTTAGCGGGTTCTATTTCTACGATCTTGTCTATCAGGAGGAACGGATATCGATGGGGCAGGACCTTCATTATTTCCTTTACGTCAATATCAACTTGAGGCATCTATTAATCTCCTTGCGAGCTCCACGTTTAATTTATGGCCACCCTTGTGCGACACTATCTTGCCTTTTATACGCTTTCCCACAAGCGCCATATCACCAATTATATCCAGAATTTTGTGCCTTGCCAACTCATTGTCGAAGCGAAGAGGGCTTGAATATCCGGTTTTTGTTATCGCTATCGCGTTTTCAAACGAAGCGCCTTTGGCCAGTCCTGCTTTTTTCAGAGCTTCAACTTCTTCCATGAGCCCGAAAGTCCTTGCCGGGGCAATATCGGTCTCGAAGTTGTCATAGAGCTCGTTGTATCCGGCGGTTATTTTCCCCGCGATCGTGTGGCTGTAATCAATAAAAGCCTCTATTTCAAGATGTTTGAGAGGGGAGATCTCAAGATATGAGTCCTTATCCTCTACCCGCATAGGGTGTTCTACGGTTATAATCGTGCTTTCGGCATCTTGTTCTTTCGTGCCGGCGGAACGGAGCAGTTCGACAAAGCCTTTCGCGCTTCCGTCGAGCGCCGGAGGCTCGGGACCTTCCAGAAACACCTCAACATTGTCTATCGCGCAACCGTAGATCGCGGACAGCACATGTTCGACCGTGGATATCGAAGAAAGCACGGAGCCGCGGTTTGTGGAAGTGATGTTCTTCGCGCTTGCAGGGATCTTTTTTCCGTTGTGGATGAAATATATTCCGGAACTCTCGGCCGCTGGGCGGAATTCCAGAAAAGACATCTCGCCCGTATGCAGAGCAATGCCCTTACATGAGGCGGGCTTTTGCAGAGTTCTTTGGCGCATTAAAAGAAATTCGCCAGGGAAATTCCCGCGGAGAACGATCTTGTATTCCTGGCAGTATCGCTGTTGGTCACGTTAAGCCCTCTGGCCAGCAGAGAAAAGTTGTTGTTCACGGAATACTTAAGTCCGGCATCCACCTGGAATACGCTTTCACCGGAAAAGAGCTCCGCCATTATGGAGAACGACCTGCTGCCCAGGGGCAGATTAAGGCCCAGCATGCCAAGCGGGCGGAATTTGTTGTAGTTAGGGAAATCGAACATCGCCCCGAAGTGTATCCCCGCGCCGCCTTTCCAGTATTTTGAGGCGACCATGTAGGCATCGGATTCCGAAAGCGAAGTGAGGTTCTCTACTCCGATCGCCAGTTTTAGCGCGTCGGGATCGTCCGAGCTGGCGAGACTGTACTTGAGATTGATGAACACACCTTCCTTGAACCTGTTGGTGTCCTTTTCGGTCCGGCCGACAAAACCGAGCTCCATCCCCTTTGTGTATCCCATGAAGGAGCCAACATTGGCTTTGTACTGCCATATTCCCTGGATATCGCTTATTGTTCCCGTGGATGCCGATGTGCCGTCAAACACATAATCAACGCCCACGTTGAAATCTTTTGATCCCAGGACATCGGCCGTAGGCATCTTGATAAGGCCCGTCGACCCTGTTATTGTCGGCGTATTTATGGCTGCAAATGATGTTGCGGGAGAAAGGAGCAAGCAGAGACACAGTCCTGAACACAAAGATCTTTTCATGGGGACCTCCTCTTCAAAAGCGTCTTTCAGCAGCCGCTTAACAAAGAATTATAGACATTTTCGAGTTTTTTTGCAACATTAAGACAGGAGAAATCTTTTAGCGCGTTCTCTTTCGCTTTTTTACCCATTATTGTCCGCAATCCGCTGTCTTTACACAGCAGGACCGCCTTTTCAACGAAGGCCGAGATATTTTCGTCCACGAGAAATCCGTCCTCTCCGCTGATCAGGCTCTCTTTTATACCGCCGGCATTGACCGCTACCGTCGGGAGGCCGCATATTTTTGCTTCGGCTATCACGAGACCCTGCGTCTCCGTTCTTGAAGCAAAAATGAAGATATCCCCTGCTTTGTAGTAATTGAGTATGTCCGGATACTTTATCTGTCCAGCGAACACAACCCTTTCGGATATCCCGAGCTTTGCCGAAAGATCCTTAAGATCTCTTTCCTCAGGGCCTCCGGCGGCCAGGACGAAATAAGCTTCTTTGCACTCCCGGGATATTTTTTCGAAAACATGAAAAAGGAAGGGGAGGTTTTTTTCTTTTGAAAGCCTTCCGACATAAAGGAATACTGTTGCCGCGGCCGGCATGAGGAGCTTTTCCCTGAGACCTCTGCCGGAAGCCTTTTCCGCCAGGTCCGTGTCCACGCCTGAAGGGATCACTTCAAAAGCTCCCGATATGCCGTGACCTTTTACGTAATTTAGCGTGGTCAGGTTCGGGACGATAATTTTTCCGCACGACCTGCAGAACCGCTTCATGTAAAAAAGCAGAGCGCTTTTGCTCAGAGATCCCGGCAAAGGAACATAGTGAAGGTAATCCGTGAACAGTGTGTGGAACGAATATACATAAGGGATGCCGGCTTTTTTTGCGAACCGCTTGGCGAGAAGCCCCATGCCAAAAGGAGAATTCGAATGGACTATATCGAATTTCTCTTTTGGTATTAAACCGGGCAGAGGGACCGCCATTCTGAAACCGGGATATTTGGTAGGAACAGAAGGGAATCTGACCACATTTTTGTCTTCATCATCGCAGCCCGGATATGACGGTGCCAGAACAAAAACATCATGTCCGAGAGATCGAAGCCCCTTTTTTGCAAGCTCCACGGACCTGGACACTCCGCTGATATACGGGGCAAAAGATTCGGTAAAGACGGCTATTTTCATTTAGAGGGTTTTTTATGGGACTCAAGCTTTTTTACTTTTTCAAAAAGCTCCGGAAGCCTTCTGACAAGGGCCATGATTTTGTGTTCCTTCACATGATCCTGTGCCGGGTACCCGAGAACTACGGAACCGTTCTGGAGATTCTTTGTAACTCCGGCCCGGCCCATTATTATGGAATCGCTCCCCACATGAACGTGCGGAGCTACGGCGCACTGTCCCGACATTTGCACTCTGTCGCCAAGCGAAGAGCTTCCGCCGAAGACATTCAAAGAGGTTATCGCGCAATCCTCGCCGATCTTCACGTTGTGTGCGATATGGTTCATGTTGTCTATCTTTGTTCCTCTTTTTATCACGGTATCTCCGATAGTTCCTCTGGATATGGAATTATTGGCGTATATTTCTACATCATCTTCTATCACAACCCGGCCAATCTGCGGGATCTTCTCGAATTTTCCGCCTTCACGTGAGAATCCGAACCCGTCCACGCCGATCACGCATCCGGAATGGATTATGCACCTTTTGCCTATCTTTGTCCTTGGATAAATGGTCGCATTGGGATGGATTATGGTGTCGTCACCGATCTCGCAGTCATCCCCTATATAAACGAAGGGGTATATAAGGACCCTTTTCCCGAGAGATGCTTTTTTTGAGATGAAGGCGTGCGCATCGATTCCCGGCGAGATCTCTTCCAGCGGGGCGAATTGGCCCAGGATCCTCCCGAGCGCCTGTCTGGGGTTATCCACTTTTATGGAAGGCTTTCTCTCAAGAGTAATATCTTTGGGCACCACGAAAGCTTTTGCAGGGGAATTTTCAGCGGCGAGAAAGTTCTTGCTGTCGAGGACAAAAGAAAGATCTCCTTCTTTTGCGTCTTCAAGAGCCGCAACCCTGTCGATCTCCAGGGAAGCGTCGCCGCAGACCTGTCCGTCGACCAGCTTTGCTATTTCGCCTAGAGAGGTCACGTTACTTTTTTTCGTTGAGCTTGCTTATGACCATATCGCTTATGTCAACTCCGCCCGTTATTACCACCTGCTTATCGAAAACGACCTCGACCCCCAGGTTGTTCGCGACCGTTTTAACGGCTGTGACTATGTCGTTCTGAAGCGATGAGGTGAGCGATTCGTTCATTTTGATGAGCTTTTCCCTCTTCGGGGTAAGGGACTCCTCA
Source organism: uncultured bacterium (assembly GCA_937950635.1). Classification (GTDB taxonomy): domain Bacteria; phylum Margulisbacteria; class WOR-1; order JAKLHX01; family JAKLHX01; genus CALFCX01. The sequence continues at coordinate 36,379 of CALFCX010000161.1, read as the reverse complement.
AGCTTCTTTGTCATGGATTCTATCTCTTTATCCGACTTGCCGGCAGCTTTTGCGGCTTCGATCTTTTTTTGGGATTCTTCAAAATCTTTTTTGAATTCCGCCTCTTCTTTGGAAAGCTGTTCCTGGGCTTTGGCTGTCTCTTTGTATCCTTTGAAGACCCTTTGAACATCTATTGTTCCTATGCTGGAGATAGGAGCGGCGAAAGAAGAAGGAACAGTCAATGCCAGAACACATACGGCTGTCAAAGAAAGAAACACGAGTTTTGCGGACATTTTCATAAACGGTACCCCCTCTTATTTTTTTAGTCAATTATAGCACACGGAGGTTTTTTGCGGACGACCTGCGCCTTAAAGCCTCAAGGTGTATCATGAGCACCGAAATATCCGCCGGAGATATGCCGGCTATCCTTGACGCGTGGCCTATGGAAACGGGCCGCAGCTTGTCAAGTTTCTGACGGGCTTCTGATGAGATGCCGCTGATCGAAACGAAAGAAAGATCTTGGGGGAGGCGCATGTTCTCAAGCTCACGGAATTTTTCCACCTGCCTTATCTGCCGCTCTATGTATCCGCGGTATTTGTTCTGTATCTCTATCTGCCGCGCAGCTGCCTCCGAGAAAGAAGCATCCATTGATTCCACGGCTGCCCTCTTTTTCAGGAAGCAGCCGAACCTCTCTTTGGTTATAAGCCCTATATCAAAACCTTTTTCCGTTAGCCGCAGATCTGCATTGTCCTGCCTCAGCAGAAGTCGGTATTCAGATCTGGATGTCAGCATTCTGTAAGGCTCGTTGATCTCTTTTGTGGCCAGATCGTCTATAAGAGTGCCTATATACGAATCGTCCCTTCCCAGTATGAAAGGGACCAGCCCTTTTACTCTCCTGGCCGCATTTATCCCGGCGATCAATCCCTGTGCCGCCGCTTCTTCGTATCCTGATGTTCCGTTTATTTGCCCTGCCAGAAAGAGCCCGGGAACATTTTTACACTCCAGGGAATGTTTTATCTGTTCCGGCGGAACGAAATCGTATTCGACAGCGTACCCCGGGCGCCTTATTTCCGCCTTTTCAAGTCCGGGCATAGTCCTTAAAAATGCCAGTTGTACGTCTTCCGGAAGGCTTGTCGCCATTCCCTGGGTATATATCTCGTTCGTTGACCTGCCTTCAGGCTCAATGAAGGCTTGATGCCTTGCCTTGTCCGGGAATCTTACTACCTTATCCTCTATCGAAGGGCAATACCTGGGGCCGACGCCTTTTATTTTGCCGCTGAAAAGAGGGGACCGGTCAAGATTGGCTTTTATTATCCTGTGGGTCTCGGTGTTCGTATGCGTAAGATAACAATCAAGCTGTTTTAAACGGGCCTGCGGATTGTCCCCGTATTCAAGTCCGTACCCGTTATATTCCCATACGAACGAGAACATCTGCGGTGGTTCGTCCCCGGGTTGGACCTCCATCTTTGAAAAATCTATTGTCCTAGCGTCAAGCCGCGGAGTTGTCCCGGTTTTCAGGCGTCCCAGCCTCAACCCGAGCTTTGCTAGATTTTCCGAAAGGCCCTTTGCGGGAAATTCGCCTGCCCGGCCGGCTTCCATATGCTCCATTCCGACGTGGATGATACCGTTCAGGAAAGTTCCTGAAGCAAGCACAACGGTTTTTCCGAAGTAGACCATGTTCAGTTTCGTGCGAACGCCTTCTATACCTCCGGAGCTTCCAAGGATCTCTTCGACGATCCCCTGTTTAAGGTCCAGATGCGGCTGGTTTTCTAGCGTTTTTTTCATCTCGATGTGATAAAGTTTTTTATCGGATTGCGCTCTAAGAGATTGAACCGCCGGGCCTTTGGCGGTGTTGAGAGTCTTCATTTGGAGGAATGTCTTATCGGTATTTATTCCGATCTCTCCGCCGAGCGCGTCGATCTCTCTTACAAGCTGGCTTTTTGCCGGACCTCCCACGGCGGGATTGCAGGGCATATTGGCTATCGTATCGAGGTTCATCGTGAGCAAAAGAGTCTCGCATCCGAGACGGGCCGAAGCGAGCGCCGCCTCGCAGCCGGCATGTCCGGCGCCGATGACTATGACATCGTATTTTTTTGTATATTCTTTGGCGGTTACCACTCTTAAATTTTATCACGAAAAAAAGGTGAAATTTTTTGCGAAATCGCTCGAGAAACCATTTGAGCAGCAAAAAAACGAGGAGATCAAAAAATGAGAAGCCTATCCTTATGCGAAACTTTCAAACGAAGCGCTGTCCCGATAATAAACCCGTCCTTAACTACGCTCTCTCCGTTTCTCAGGTCAGGGAACAGGGTTGAATTCTTCAAAAGGGCGCAAATGGCGAAAGAAGCCGGGGCAACAACCCTTCATCTGGATATTTTTGATCCGAGATATGTTGACACCGGCGGTAAACCTTCGAATATGGATATTTTTTGTCCGGACCTGGCTAGGGAGCTCAAAGACAAAGTCGGACTGCCTGTCGACGCCCATTTTATGGTAAGGCCTTCCACCCTTGGCGGACATCAGCCTTTTAATTCATATCTCCAATCGTTTGGAGGAGCTGCTGATTTTATGTCCATTCATTTGGGGGCATTCATTCAGGACAAGCTTTGTTTTGACCAGATTTGGGGAACACTGTCTACAATGAAGGACGTTGGATCAACTGCCGGTATCGTGATAAATCCGAATGAAGGACCTTTTCTGGCGCAAGAGATAGGGGCCGCTGCCGATTTTGCTCTGGCGATGACGGTCATTCCGGGTGACGGAGGGCGCGGATTTGATAAAAGAGGTCTTTGCAATATTTCCAGACTTCGGTCTCTTGGTTTTCCGAATCTTCTGGCGGCCGACGGGGCCATAACAGGAGATACGATAAGAGCTCCTTTTGACGCAGGGGCAAGATGGTTCGTTGTGGGGTCTTTTTGGTTCGGGAGCCAAGAAAAAGGGTTCAAAAATATGGCAGGAATGCGGGCGGCTTATGAGGCGCTGGTCAACCCGATGAATTCGTAGGTTTGACACCCTTAATATAGCTTTGTTATAATCCTGTAAACTCATGAAACTCAAATACAAACGCGTCCTCCTCAAGCTGAGCGGTGAATTCATCGGCGGGAAACAGGGATTGGGCATAGATCACAAAGTTCTGGGTATGCTTGCCGAAGAGATCAAAAAACTCAAAAAACACAAAGTTGAGCTCGGTATCGTTGTGGGCGGAGGGAATATCTTCAGAGGCGGATCGGGCAACGGCACCGACAGAGCCACGGGCGATTATATGGGCATGCTGGCCACTGTGATAAATGCTCTAGCCATACAGGACGCGCTTGAGAAGCTTGGGATCTTCTGCAGGGTCTTAAGCGCCATAGAGATGTTCGCGATAGCCGAGCCTTACATAAGACGCCGGGCAATAAGGCATATGGAAAAAGGCCGCGTGGTCGTCTTTGCCGGCGGGACGGGCAATCCGTATTTCACTACTGACACTACAGCCGCCCTCAGGGCTGCGGAGATCAATGCCGATGTCATACTAAAAGCGACCAAGGTTGACGGGATATATACCGAAGACCCAATGAAGAACCCCAAAGCCCGAAGATACAAGAGAGTAAGCTACATGCAGATACTCAAAAAAAGACTGAAGGTCATGGATTCAACGGCCGTATCCCTTTGTATGGACAATGAGATCCCGATAATCGTTTTGGACCTCACCAAAAAAGGGAACATAGAATCTGCGCTTCAGGGCAAACCTGTCGGAACGGTAGTCGTAAAGTAGAACGGAGGGTATTTTATGGACGACATAATCAAAAAGTCTCAGGAAAGGATGGGGAAAGCTCTGGAAGCCTTTAGAAAAGAGCTTTCTTCCATACGTACCGGCCGTGCGAACCCGGCTCTGGTGGACAATGTTCACGTGGATTATTACGGGTCCTCCGTTCCGTTGAAACAGATCGCCAACATAGCTACTCCCGAGTCTAAACAGATAACCATACAGCCGTTCGACAAAGGTTCCGTTTCGGCCATAGATAAGGCCCTTCAGCAGGCCGATCTGGGGGCCATGCCAAAGGTGGAAGGGACGCTTATAAGGATCATTCTCCCGCCCATGACCGAAGAAAGAAGGAAAGACCTTGTAAAAGCCATAAAAAAACATTCGGAAGACGCTAAAGTTGCCATAAGGAATATCCGCAGGGATTCGATCGATGAGGTAAAAAAACAGAAAGATTCAAAAAAGATAACCGAAGACCAGGCGAAACATCTTGACCAGGAGATACAAAAGCTTACCGACAATGAGACCGCGGGCGTAGATAAATTGGTAGCGGCAAAAGAGAAAGAAGTAATGGAAGTTTGACCCGTGATTAACATCCCCACGATCTTTGGAAAGAAAACAGCGGCCCCAGAGAGACCTTCAGACATTGATAATGTCCCCTGCCATGTTGCCGTGATAATGGACGGCAACCGCCGATGGGCCGAAAGAAGGAAGCTCCCCAAAGTGGCAGGGTATAAATATGCTCTTGAGTCGTTGCGGGACATATACAATACCTGTCTTGAAACAGGCATAAAATATCTGACGATCTATGCTTTTTCCACGGAGAACAAATTCAGGCCCAAGGACGAGGTGAAATACCTCGAATGGCTTCTTGTAGAGGCGATCAATACCGAAATACGGACTCTCGCGGAGAAGAACGTGAAAGTCCGGTTCCTCGGCAGGATGCAGGAAGTTGAAAAGACCAGTCTTGATAAGATCCGGGAAATAGAAGATGCTACTGCCAAAAATTCCGCACTTAATTTGCAGGTCATGTACAATTACGGCGGACGGGCCGAAATAGTGGACGCGCTGAAAAAGATCGCCGAACTTTATAAATCTTACGGAGATCTTAAAATAGACGAGGAGCTTATTTCCGGGAATACATATCTTGCCGGGATACCCGATCCCGACCTTTTGATCCGTACCGGAGGGGATATGAGAATAAGCAATTTTCTGCTATGGGAAATAGCCTACACAGAGATCATGGTGACCGAGACATATTTCCCGGATTTCAGGAGAAAAGAGTTTTTGTCGGCGATAAGGGATTATTCCAACAGAATGCGCAGATTCGGGAGGTAAAAAGAAATGATCGAAAGGATCTTGACCGTGCTTGTATCGGTGCCGGCGATCTTTGCCTGTACTTATTTCGGGGGGGTGTGGTTCTTTGTCCTGGTTGCGCTGCTTGCAACCGTGTCCATAAACGAGTTTTACAATCTCATGAAGAAAAAAGGTTTTAACCCGTATTACACGCTGGGGAATATCTTCAGCCTGGCCATAATAATACTCGCCTACAACACGATCAATCATCCGACATGGGAGCCGGCTTCGGCCGCCACTCTCACTGCGGCTGTGATCTGCAGTTTTTGTGCGGGGATATTCATAAAAAGGAGCGCGCAGGCCACGGCGAATATTTCGATCACGCTTTTGGGCGTGCTGTATATAGGCTGGCTTTTCAGTTATCTTGTGCTCTTGAGATCTTTGACCGTTAACGGGGAATTCTTGTTCCTGCTGATGTTCATGATCTGGACCGCGGACACCTCCGCATATTTTATAGGTAAAATTCTGGGAAGGCGCCAGCTGAGCCCGTATATAAGCCCGAAAAAAACTGTTGAAGGAGCGGTTGCCGGGTTTTTAGGCGCATTGATCGCGGCTGTTGTATTCGGCATGCTGTATGAGCGAACCTTTTACCCCGTCTATATTGTCCATTACCTAGTAATAGGAGGATTTGTGGGGATAATAAGCCAGCTCAGCGATCTTTCTGAGTCTCTTATAAAAAGGGATGCGGGAGTAAAGGACTCAAGCAATATAGTTCCGGGGCATGGAGGGGTCCTGGACCGGATGGACAGCTTCATATTCACCGGGCCGATCCTCTACTATTACATCATTATGTTCTTTCGCTAGAGAGGCACAACAATGAAAAACTTGATCTTTGAGGCCGTAAAAGAAGACCTTGGAAAAGGGGATATAACTACCAAACTCCTGGTCCCTAAAGATCTGCGTGCAGAGGCCGAGATAATATCCAAAGAGAGCGGAATTATATCTGGGCTTCTGGTTGCTAAAGAGGTTTTCTCTTGTATAGACAAGCGGGTCAGGTTCGTTCCGTCGAAAAAAGACGGCGCGGCCGTGAAAAAAGGGGATGTGGTAGCCCGCATCAAAGGGCCGGCCAGAGCGGTCCTTTCCGGAGAACGTTTGGCGCTGAATTTTATGCAAAGACTTTCCGGTATAGCCGGCGCTGCGAAAAAATATTCCGATCTTGTAAAAGGGACCAAAGCAAAAGTCCTGGATACCAGAAAGACCACTCCGTTGTGGAGGCTTTTAGAAAAAAAAGCCGTAAGATCCGGCGGTTGTTACAATCACAGGTTCGGTCTTTTCGATGCGGTGCTTATAAAGGACAACCACCTTTGCGTGGAGCCCGATATTGAACGCGCGGTAAAGGCAGCTAAAAAAGGCGGTCCGATAGAAATAGAGGTAAAGAACGCAAAAGAACTTGATAAGGCTGTTATTGCAGGAGCCGACAGGATATTGCTCGACAATATGAACGTGAAGGAGTTAAAAATATCCGTGGCCCGGGCTCGTTCGCTTGCAAAAAAACTTCGCAGGAAAATAACCCTCGAAGCTTCAGGGAATGTAACACTTAAAAATATAAGGGCCGTTGCCAAGACCGGCGTCGATTTTATCTCTGTCGGGGCCCTGACGCATTCCCCTAAAGCCCTGGACCTTTCGCTTAGAATAGTAAAATGCCGCTGAAGGTCGGGATAGTAGGCCTGCCCAATGTGGGAAAATCAACGCTGTTCAATGCCCTCACAAAACTGTCCGCCGCGGTTTCCAATTACCCTTTTACGACCATAGACCCTAACATAGGCATAGTAGAGGTCCGGGATGAAAGGACCTCTAAGATATCGCAGATGATGAGATCTAAAAAAACCACCGAAGCCGCAATAGAATTCGTGGATATTGCCGGTCTTGTCAAGGGGGCGAGCAAAGGCGAGGGTCTGGGCAACCAGTTCCTGGCCAATATCAGGGGAGTTGACGCTATAGCGCACGTGGTCAGATGTTTTGATGACGGTTCGATAGTACACGTCGAAGGTGCCCCGGACCCGGCAAGAGATATAGATATAATAAATTCGGAAATACTTCTCGCAGACCTGAAAACCATTGAAAAAAAAGAGTCGGAAGCGCAGAAAGAAGCGAAAACAGGAGATAAAAAGGCTAAAGAATATCTGAAGCTGGTCGAAAAAATTAAGCTGCAGGTGGAAAAAGGCTTTTCTGTGAACACGGCACAGCTTTCACACGAAGAAAAAACTTTATTGGGACCTCTTTTTCTTCTTTCGATGAAACCGCAGATATTTGTTGCTAACGTCGGTGAGAACCATTTTTCGGAAGGGAAGAACGACTGCGTTCCGGAACTGGCAGATGCGGCGAAAAAGTGCGGAGCTCCTTATGTTGTTATTTGTTCAAAGCTTGAGTCGGAGATCTTCGGCCTTGAGAAGGCCGAGGCAGACATTTACCTGAAAGACATCGGTATGGGAACCTCGAAACTTCCAGAACTTATCAATGCCGGGTACAAAGCCCTCGGCCTTATAACATTTTTTACCGCTAACGAGAATGAAACAAGGGCCTGGCCGCTGGAGCAGGGGACAAAATTACCTTCGGCCGCGGGGCGGGTGCACAGCGATATGGAAAAGGGCTTCATCAGCGCCGAAGTGATAGAGGCCGGAGTTCTTATCAAAACAGGAAACTATCACGACGCCAAAGAAAAAGGGCTGGTCCGGCTCGAAGGCAAGAATTATGAGGTAAAAGACGGCGACGTTGTAACTATCAGGTTCAATGTTTGTTGACAAAATCGATATTCATGCGATAATTCTCAGTAAGTTGAAATATACGAAAAAAACAACCGCTTTTTTTATTGCTGTGATCTCCGTTATTGCCATGGGTACGGCGTCCCTTGCCGCAACTCGATATGTTACAAGCGTACAAGATTGGGGGCCAGGCACACTCCGCCAGGCGCTGGCTGATGCTAATGACGGCGATACCATATCTTTTGCCACCCTTTTGCCGACCGAAGGGCCGTCGACCGGAGAGGGCTTTTCGGGATGGGTGAATAACGAAACACCGGGATACAAATGGTTCAGGATAGTTCTTGGGTCCGAGATCACAATAAACAAGAACAACCTTTTGATAGACGCGACGACGTGCACCACTTCTGACGCGATAAACCCTGGTGGCGGTCCGGTTGTTGAAATAGTTGCCCCGTTTTCTGACGCTATCACCATTGAAGGTTCCGGCAATACCATAAAAGGATTCTGCATAAATACCAAAACTATCTGTATATGGACCAACGGCAGCAATACCAGGATATCCGGCAATTATACGGGAATAAGCGTTACCGGAGAGGGGCTTACTTCAAATATTTGCGAAGCAGGGGTGGTCCTATCATCTGAGGGTAATATAGTAGGCGGATCCAGCGCTTCCGAGAGGAACATAATCTCCGGAGCGAGAGTATATAATATTGCGACCCTTCTGGGCGGTAACAACACGATAAAAGGCAACTATGTAGGAATTACGGCATCCGGTGAAGGATCGTTCCGGAACGGAGGAGGGATAGTTTTGGTAGGCGGGAATGGCAATATTGTTGGCGGGCTGAACCCGGGAGAAGGTAATGTCGTTTCCGGTTGTATGCTTGATGAGACTATAGGAGGGATCGCAGTCTTTTCTCAATTTCCTTCCGACGGCACCTACATATATGGCAATTTTGTCGGGACGAATATTTCAGGGACAAGATCATTGCCCAATTCGGTAGGCATAACAGTAGTGGGGTATAACAAAAACACTCAAATAGGAAATGGAACCCCCGCCGGCAGGAATATAGTTTCCGGAAATATGGTTGCAGGGTTGTTGATATACGGGCCTATGGCTTATATAACGGTCGAATCTACCACTGTTTACGGCAATTATTTCGGCACCGATGTTACAGGGACGACCGCGCTTGGCAACGGAATCGGGAATATACTAATGGTCGGACCCGTTAAGTATGCAAAGATCGGAGGCAGTTCACCGGGCCAGGGGAATTTAATATCAGGGAATACTGAAGCTTCTACCCTTCTTCCTACCACTCTTGTTTGCGGGATTGGAGTAATACAAAATCCGGGAGTAACAAGCGCAGAGATACTCGGAAATCTTATAGGGGTTGCATCTGACGGGTATTCCCCTCTTGGAAATGCCATAGGCATATATATGACTAGCGAGGCAAAATACTTTCGAATAGGGGACGGGACCGCAGGAGGATCTAATACTATAGCGAACAATACCATTGCAGGGATTTCTATTGAAGCAATAGGAACCGATTTTAATACAATATCAAGAAATTCCATATATGCGAACGGAGTGATCGGTATAAGATTGAAGGATGGGGCGAATTCCGGCATAGGGACAGCATCGATATCTTCAGTCTCCAGCGACGGCGTTTCCGTTACTATTTCAGGGACTTCCGCAGTTCCTATGGCTGCCGTAGAGATATTTAGAGCGTCCGGAGGGCAAGGCAGATATTACTGCGGAACACTGAACGCGGACGCTTCCGGAAACTGGAGCGGGATTGTGGGAACTGACTCTGGGATGTCCGCCGGAGATTGCGTGACGGCAACTCAAACCGACCCCAGCGGCAACACCTCCGAGTTCTCAGCGACCAAAGAAACCTCTATAATCGCTTCGACCGTCCATCACCTGGATGTCACAATGCCTTCGACAAAAGTGGTCTCAGGTTCCGCCTTCAGCGTATCCGTTTCCATAAAGGATTCTGCGGGAAATATTATCCCTGTTTCGTATGTTACTACGCACATAACCGCGGATGCAGGGTCGGTCAGCCCATCGAGCATAGATCCAGGAGAATATGTTTCCGGCGTATGGACAGGGAACATCACGCTTGATAGGGCCGGATCAAGGACGCTGTACTTTACCTATGGCGCCGATGTCGCATCGGGGACCGGGTCCGTGGTGGTGCTTGCTTCTACTCCCGCAACCCTGGTAAGATTCGGGCCAAATCCCTTCGATCCGAGAACGGGAAGCGGAACGTTCTGGTACCACTCAGATACCGACAGCGATACGACAATATATTTGCTTGATCTTTCCGGGAGCGTGCTCTGGAAACAATCTTTCTCAGCCGGAACTCCGGGAGGGTCTGAAGGCGTCAACAGCGTGACGTATGACGGAAGAACTTCCTGGGGCGATATTCTAGGCAACGGCGTATACATATATAAGGTTGTGCAGGGGAACAGAAGTATCGGAGGCGGAAAGATAGCCATTTTTAAATGAAAACAGACAAATTAAGACTATTATCGGCCTGTTTTGCTTTTGTGTTTGTCTTTTACGGGAACAGCGCTATTGCGTCCCAAGCCCTTGATCCCACCGACATTGGGATAGGAGCCAGGCCGCTTGGTATGGGCAGAGCATATACGGCGATAGCCGACGACAATTCCTCCCTTTTCACGAACCCCGCCGGACTGGACCAGAAGAAAAGCGTGAAGTTCCTTACCATGTGGGGCAGCTTGATGGCGGAAGTCCCGTATAATGTCGTAGGCGTAAGCATGCCAATGTGGGGCGGGAGTTTCGGTCTGGGATATGCCGGGCTTCAGGTGGGCGGCATAAGAGAGACCGTTATGGTCGGCGGAGTCCCTGAAATGACCGGTAACGAAGGGAGTTTTAACAACAGCTCCGTTAATCTTGTTTATGCGACCGACCTGATAAGCATCCCTTTCTTTTCGAAAGCAAAAGTACTTTCATCGGCCAAAGCGGGCGTTTCGGTAAAAATGGTCAGCCAGGGTTTTTCCGGATTTTCAAGCTTTGAAGCCAGGGAATTGAACGGCTTCGACATAGACTTAGGCATGATAACGAAGATCAACGAGGAGACGAAATTCGGTCTGGCATTTAAGAATATTATACCCGGGAACAACCTGGGCAATGACGAACTTCCGATGTCCGTGAACGCCGGCATCTCAAGATATTTCACGAATGCAAAGCTTTTGGCGGATCTGGATATTGATATCGTATCGGACAGGGCCCTGTTGTTCAGGGGGGGATGTGAATGGTCCCCGGTAGACCTGCTTAAGCTCAGGCTGGGGTTCGACCAGAAACCTAATGCCGGATCGGCCATGACCAATATGTCCGCGGGCGTCGGCCTGGAATTCAAGACATTCTCCTTTGATTACGCGTACCATACTTTTGCAGGGCTGCCGGAACTTTCCACCCATTTCTTTTCCATATGCATTTCCGGTCCGGAGTTAAAGGATGGTCCTAAAAAAGAGATCGTTAAGCCCCTGCCGCCTAAAGCCGAGATAAAAAAAGGGCCGTCCAAGACAAACGCGAAAGCCGTTCAGCCGGCGGCTAAAAAGAAGACCGTGCCGGCCAAAAAGACTAAAAAATAACCGCATTTTTTCGACCTCTTTCCCGTGATATAATCTTTTTGACCCCCATGCCTATAGAAATAATTCAATCTATCCTATCGATCGAAGAACGGGCCGCTGAAACGGTGGCTTCGGCAGAAAAAGAGAAGAGTCTGATAATATCAAGAGCAAAAACCGCGGCCGAGAACATGATTTCGGAGGCAAAAAAAGCAGCAAAGGAAAATGCCGCGGTCATTGTGTCCGACGCGCTTGCCGCAGCCGAGAAAGAACGGAAAATAATAGAAGAGAACAGCGAAAAAGAAGCGGAAGCCATCAAGAAAAAAGCCGCATCAAGGCTTGAAGAGGCGAAAAAAATATGCCGATAGCCGAAATGCAGAAGATCGCCGTTGCCGCGCATATCAGCGAAAAGGAGAGGTTGTTATCCGTTCTGCAGAAATCGAAGGTCCTTCAGCTGTCCCAAGGGCCGAACCCTCAGCATGTTCAGGATGAGCCGTCCAAGGAAGAAGCGTCTCTTCCAGAAATAGAAAGGGCTATCTTTTTTCTAACGCGCCTTTCCGGCAAAAAAAAGAGCTTTATAGAGAATTTCGCCCCTTATAAGGAGCCGATATCCCTGAAAGACCTGAAAGAAACGGCCGGGCAATATGATTGGCAGGATGCGGTCGCCAGAGTGCGAGCCCTTGAGCTGGATCTTGCGAACGTCGAGAATCTTTTGGATAATTTGGATAAGGAAAAGGACGCGCTTGTCCCCTGGGTCTCATTGGGTTTACCTCTCAAGCAGCTGGTTTGCACGAAAAGAACATGCGTGATAGCGGGGTCGGTCAGAACAAAAAAAGAGCAACGGTTCGCCCAAGAGGTCCTGAAGGACTTTCCGGAAACGGCAGTACAAAAGATCTCGTCTGACGGGGACAATTCTTACTTTATTGTGTTTCATATGTCCGGAGAAAAAAACCTCGAGGAGTTGTTGTCCAGGTATTCTTTTATAAGAACGAACCTGCCTTTATCAGAGAGAAGCGTCAAAGATGAGATAAGGGCAATAGAGACGGCGCGAACCGAGGCTTTAAAAAGAAAAATGGGGATCCTTGCCGACATGGGAAGATATGTCCCCGAACTCCCGGCACTTATGAAAATATACGACTATTTTTACCAGCAATCGATCAAAAAAGCCGCTGAACGCAAAGCCGGCCTTACGAAGAAGGTTTTTTATGTGACCGGATGGGTCCCTAAAGACAGGCTGTCTTGCCTAAAGACGGAGATAGAAACAAAGATCCCGTCGAGCGCCCTGGAAAAGATCGAGCCTGAAAAAGGAGAAGAGCCTCCCGCGTTATTGCAGAACAAAGGCATCTTATATCCTTTTGAACTTATAACAGCAATATTCGGGTTCCCCGGCAAGGGCGAGACCGATCCTACGGGACCGCTTTCTTTCTTCTATATACTGTTCTTTGCGATGTGTCTTTCTGATGTGGGGTACGGCATTGTTCTTGCCGTAATTTCCGCTTATTTCCTGAGGACCCTTACCTTGTCAGAAGGAGGGAAAAAGCTTCTTCTGCTTCTTTTGATGGGCGGTATCGCTACCATTTTTCTGGGGGTGCTTACGGGAACTTACTTCAGCATTGATCTCGGGATAATTCCGGCTCCTGTAGGCCCTGTTTTGATAAAGCTCCGCTTTATAGATCCGATAAAAAGCCCTCTGGCGGTATTGCTGCTTTCCGTGGGGTTAGGGCTCCTCCAGAATATTTTCGGCGTGTTCGTGGCAATGGTGATAAAATTTTCCAAAGGCGATTGGCTGGACGGACTCTTGGATGACGGCTTGTGGATCTTTTTCCTTGTTTCTCTGTCGGGATTTGCCGCGGTATCGGTGGCTATGCCGTCCGCTGTCCCGGTTTTCTCGCGTTTGGCGATCGCCGGAGCGGCGCTCCTGGTTCTGACACAGGGAAGGAAGGAACAAGGCATATTCAAAAAATCGCTTACAGGGATATTGAGCCTTTATAGAACTACCGGTTTTCTGGGGGACACCCTTTCTTATTCAAGATTGCTTGCCCTGATGATGACAACATCCATAATAGGCATGGTGATAAACCTTATTGCGGGACTTACTGCCGGGATACCTTTTGTCGGATATCTGATCATGGCCGCGATACTGATCTTTGGCCACATCTTTAATCTGGTAATATCTGTTCTGAGCGCTTTCATACATTCGGCGCGTCTCCAGTTAGTGGAGTTCTTCAGCAAGTTTTATTCGGGGAGCGGACGAGAGTTCAAGCCGTTCGGGTATGAGACAAAATATGTGATGATAACGGACAAATAACATCGATCCTTAAGCGCAAGCTTAAGAAAAAAAGGAGAAGGAGGTTTTTTTATGGATTGGGGAATAGGATTGGCAATAGCCGGAGCGGCCGCGGCCGCATTCCTGGCCGCGGCGGGATCTGCGATAGGGATAGCGATCGCGGCGGAGTCGGCGGGCGGGGTCATGACCGAAGACCCTGAAAAGTTCGGAAGATTGTTGGTCATGGTAGCCTTGCCCGGAACACAGGGATTTTACGGGTTTTTGGGGGCTTTCTATATAATGATGAAGATAGATCTGCTGGGGGCAGGGCTCCCGGTCTCTTTTGCAGCGGGGCTGCAGCTTTTCTTTGCAGCGCTGCCTTTGGCCGTGGCCGCTTTGGTCTCGGGATATTATCAGGGACGCGCTGCGGTCGCCGGCATACATCTTATAGCCAAGCGTCCTGAAGAAATGGGGAAAGCCATAATACTTCCTGCAATGGTCGAAACCTATGCCGTGCTCGGGCTCCTGGCGACCATATTGCTCGTTTCGGGGATAAAACTGTAAATATGGCCTTAAAAGATATTGAAAAGCGGATACTTTCGGAGGCCGAAGAAAAAGCTCATGAAATAATAAGTTCCGCCGAACATTCGGCCGCGGAAATAATATCGGCTGCCGAGAAAGAAGCCGCAATTATAATCGAAGATGGAAAGAAGAAAGCCCGGGAAAAAGCCGAGGAAGAAAAACGCGGCATACTTATTCCGGCCCGTCTGGAAGCAAAAAAAAGGGTGCTTGAAGAAAAGCGGAAAGTGCTTGACAAATTGCTGTCTGCGCTCCCTGAAAAAGAAAGGGAACGCAAAGAGATAGAGATCGGGAGAATATTGTATGAGTGAAAGCCTGTCTTATGCCGTCGGGCGCATAAGAGCGAAAGAAGCTTTTCTGCTGGACGGAGAGACCCTCTTGCGGGCCGCTTCGGCGAAGGATTTTGAAACGGCTTTTGCGGTCCTTTCCGAGAACCGCCACTGGTCGGAACGCATACAGAAGCTGGAAAGATCTTTCGATTTTGATCTTCTTTTGGACAGGGAGATATCGTGGTTGACGTCTTTGATGGGAGAGCTTTGTCCGGATAGCCCGGAAATAAAAGTCCTGTTGTCCAGGTACGCAGGACGTTTAAGCGGAGAAGAGTATTTGTCGTCAATGCGGCGAACAGGCAAGCTGACGAAAAGCAAGATATTTCGGGATCTTGCCGCCGCGAAACAGATATTTCATGAAATAAAGTGGATGTTTTTTGATAAAAAGACATCCTCAGAGATCGTTGAAAAAAAATATGCCTTCTCAGATCTTGCGAAACAAATAGGCAGAGGGATTGAAGAGGTCAAGAGGTCCGGGGGGCTTTCGCAGCTGGAGAAAGAAGAGGACGACTTTTGTATGGGCATAGTAAAAACCGCTAAATATGAGGCTTTTGGCATAGATCCGTTGTTGGGCTTCTTTTTTGCGAAGGAAACAGAGATAAAAAATTTGAGATTGATAATGTCATCAAAAAAGCTGGGGCAGCCTTTTGAAAGTATCCGGCCGATGTTGAGGATGTCATATGTCTAAAGTGGCCATTATAGCCGATAGATCGGTTCTGCCGGCGCTCGCACTGAGCGGCGTAAAGGTGTTCGATGCAGGGACTTCCGGAAAATTTTCTGAAGTTATGACCCATATTGCGTCGGACGGGGATTATAAAGTGGTGTTCGTGACGGAAGAAGCCGCCGAACTGAATCCGGAAGAGATGGAAAAGGCTTCTTCGGGTCTGAATATAGTTGTTATTCCCGGACACGGTAAAAAAACCGGGGTTTTCAGCGCAACACTGGAGGGTCTTACAATGAAAGCAACAGGAGCTGGGTAGAAATGATAAAAAAAATATCGGGGCCGCTGGTCATTGCCGAGGTTGAGGGAGCTAAAAAAGGGGATCTTGTGCGCCTGGGAGGCAAGCGTTTGATAGGCGAGGTCGTGGAGTTGCGCGGTAAGAACGCTTCGATACAGGTGTATGAAGAAACATCCGGATTAAAAATAGGCGATGAGGCGATCAATACGGGCAGCCCTCTTTCCGTGGAATTGGCGCCAGGACTGATCGGAGGGATCTTTGACGGGATCCAGAGGCCTCTGGAAGATATCGTCAACGTCTCAGGTTATTTCATCGAAAGGGGGATAGATGTCCCGTCCGTTTCGAGGGAGAAGAAGTGGTCGTTTGTCCCTTCCGTGAAAGAAGGAGATGTAGTCAGCGCCGGAGACATAATCGGGCAGGTCGAAGAGACCCCGTTGATAAAACATAAGATAATGGTGCCTTACGGTATAAGCGGAAAGGTTGAGACCATAAAGGCCGGAGCTTTTTCCGTGGACGAAACGGTGGCCGTGATCGAGGGGCAAAAAATTTCGATGCTGCAAAAATGGCCTGTCAGGCGCCGCCGGATGTTATTGCAGAAGTCGCCGGTCGATTCTCCGCTGGTAACGGGACAGAGGATCATAGATACCTTTTTCCCGATAGGCAAAGGCGGAGCCGCCTGCGCGCCGGGACCTTTTGGCGCCGGAAAGACCGTGATACAGCATCAGATGGCAAAATGGTCCGATGCCGACCTTATAGTTTTTGTGGGTTGCGGTGAACGCGGCAACGAAATGACGGACGTTTTAAAAGAATTCCCGACATTGAAAGACCCAAAGACCGGCAGGCCTCTTCTTGAAAAAACCATACTGATAGCCAACACTTCCAACATGCCCATAGCCGCCAGAGAAGCTTCCGTATATACAGGCGCCGCTATAGCCGAATATTTCAGGGATATGGGATATAACGTCGCAATGATGGCCGACTCCACATCGCGCTGGGCGGAAGCTTTGAGAGAGATGTCCGGCAGGCTTGAGGAGATGCCAGGGGAAGAAGGATATCCCGCTTATCTCGGTTCGCGTCTTGCCGATTTTTATGAACGGGCCGGAAGGGGCAAGTGTTTCGGGAAGCCGGAGAGGGATGGGTCTTTGACTCTGATAGGGTCCGTATCCCCTCCGGGCGGAGACATGTCCGAACCGGTGGTCCAAAATACTCTGCGAGTTACAAAAGTATTCTGGGCGCTGGATGAAGGACTCGCGCACAAAAGACATTTTCCCGCAATAAACTGGCTTTTGTCTTATTCTCTTTATCTCCCTAATTTGTCGGAGTTCTTTTCGAAAGAGATAGCGGAGGACATGGCCGAAGTAAGAGCGGAGGCTATGAAGCTTCTGGCGCAGGAAGCGGAACTCGAAGAGATAGTCCGCCTTGTAGGGCTTGAATCTATCTCTAAAAAGGAGCAGCTTGTTCTGTTCGTTTCAAAAATGATACGCGAGGACTTCCTTTATCAAAGCGCTTTTGACCAGGTTGACCAGTATTCCTCGCTCAAAAAACAATATTACATGCTCAAATCCATCGTTGAGTTCTTTGTGAAAGGATCGCCTGCGGTTGAGGAAGGCGTCGATCTGGAACAGCTCAAAAAGAGCGAAGTGGTCGGGCAGATAGCCGGTGCTCGTTTCATGAAAGATGAGGATGTGACAAATTTGCCGGAGCGGGTAGCAAGCTCCATAAATGCGCTTAGAAGCGGAGGTCGCCATGGTTAAAATATCTGAAATAACGGGACCGTTGATGCTTGTTGACGGCGTTTCTGATGCCGCTTATGACGAGCTTGTCGAGATAAAACTGAGGTCTGGCGAATCCCGCCTTGGCAAAGTCCTTGAGCTGAACGGCGATAAAGCGCTTGTTCAGGTATTCGAGGGTACCGAAGGGCTGGACCTGAAAACAGTGAGTCTTTCTTTCAAGGGCAGGTCGCTTGAGCTGGCCGTAGCGCCCGATATGACCGGAAGGATATTCTCGGGTCTTGGAAGGCCGATAGACGGGATCCCGGAACTTATCCCGACAAAAAGGCTGGACGTGAACGGTCTTCCCATAAATCCATTTTCCAGGGATTATCCGAACGATTTCATACAGACAGGAATCTCTACGATAGACGGATTGAATACTCTTTCCAGAGGGCAAAAACTGCCCATATTCTCGGCTTCGGGGCTCCCTCATTCACGTCTTGCGGCCCAAATAGCGCACCAGGCCAAAGTGCGCGGTAAAGAAGAGTCTTTTGCAGTTGTCTTCGGCGCTATGGGCATTACGTATGAAGAGGCTGAATTTTTTATATCGGGTTTCAGAAAGACCGGTGCTATCGAAAATTCCGTGCTTTTTATAAACCTTGCTTCAGACCCGGCCATAGAAAGGATCGCAACTCCCCGCCTGGCGCTTACCGCCGCCGAATATCTGGCTTTTGATGTCGGCATGCACGTGCTGGTAGTTCTTACGGATATGACCAGTTACTGCGAGAGTTTGAGAGAAGTTTCGGCGGCCCGCAGGGAGGTGCCGGGAAGAAGGGGATATCCCGGGTATCTTTATACAGACCTTGCCACTCTTTACGAAAGGGCCGGTCGCATAAAAGGCCAGGCAGGATCAATAACCCTGATACCTATCTTGACAATGCCTGACGATGACAAAACGCACCCTATTCCCGACCTTACCGGGTATATTACGGAAGGTCAGATAATA
Source organism: uncultured bacterium (assembly GCA_937950635.1). Taxonomy (GTDB): domain Bacteria; phylum Margulisbacteria; class WOR-1; order JAKLHX01; family JAKLHX01; genus CALFCX01. Next base: position 18,155 of record CALFCX010000161.1, on the reverse strand, counting down.
CTGAGCCGCGATCTTGAAAGAAAAGGCATTTATCCTCCGGTCGATCCGCTCCCGTCCCTTTCGCGCTTAAGAGATAAAGCCATAGGCGAAGGCCGGACTAGGGAAGATCACGCTTCGGTAGCCAATCAGCTTTTCGCTTCTTACGCCAGAGGAAGGGAAGTGAGGGAACTGGTGGTCATACTGGGAGAAGCGGCGCTTTCGGATACCGACAAAAAATATCTGGAGTTCGCCAATGAGTTCGAAAAGCATTTTATCCGTCAGGGTCAGAACGAATCCCGTTCTATAGAGGAGACTCTGCGTGTTTCCTGGAAGCTGCTCAAAATACTTCCTAAGGAAGAGTGGAAGCGCATAAAACCGGAAATAGCTGAAAAATATGCGGATAAAAGTTAATCCAACAAGGATGCAGCTGGTCCTCTTGAAGCGCCGGCTGGACCTGGCGAAGAGAGGACACAAGCTGCTCAAGGACAAGCTTGACGGCTTGGTGGCCGAATTCCTGTCCGCGAAAAAGAGATTCTCGAGATTCTACGACAGGCTTGAAACGCCGCTGCGCCGATTATTTGCCAGATCGGCGTCCGCAAGTGCGCTTTCGCTACAATCCCACCTTATAGCTTCTGGGGAAGAGACCTCGGTTCTTGACATCAAAGCCAGCTATAGGAATGTGATGGGGATAAGCCTTCCGCATTATGAACCGTCCTTTTCCGACAGGGAACCGGAAAGGCTTGCGGGGCGCAGCATAGAGTTCTTTGAGGCGGCAAGGGATTTTAAGCGCATTCTTCCGGAGCTTTTGGACTTTGCCGCGCAGCTCGAATCCCTGAAACTGCTTTCAAAACAGATAACCGAAACAAGAAGACGGGTGAACGCGCTGGAATATATACTGATACCGGAACTATCAAAGACCGCTAAATCGATAAGAATGAAGCTTGAAGAGGCCGAAAGAAGCTCAAGGACCGTCCTTCTGAAGATGAGCGAAGAAAAAGCACTCTAAAACAAGCCTTGGGCTCCGCTTGTATATCGCTCCTGCCTTTGGTATAATCTAAACATAATGGATAAGTATGTGTTAGTGCTTGCTTTCAAGCCCGGTACCGCGGAAACCCAGAGCGAATCCGCTTTGGCAAAAATAGAGAAGAAGATCTCCTCTGCCGGCGGGAGCGTCATAAAGGCGTCCAAGCCCGTAATGAGAAAACTGGCTTCAAGGATGAGAAAGTTCAACGGCATAAAAGAAGGGCTTTTTGCGGATTTTGAGTTCGAGGGGCCCAGAAACCTCCCGAACGACCTCAATTCTATGATACGCGTGAACGAAGACGTGATCCGCTACGTTATAACAAAAGCGCCGGAAGAGATACAGCAGGTTGAAGAAAAAGAAGCTGAAAGCGCGGTTGAAGTTAATCCGGAGATGTTAATTGGCAAGCCTGAATAAGATAATCCTGGTCGGCCGCCTCACTACTAATCCGGAGATCCGAACCACTATGGACGCGGTCCCAATGACAAGATTCCAGCTGGCCGTCGATCGGATGAAGTTCGGTTCCGCGCCTAAAGAGACGGATTTCATAGATATAATAGCTTGGCGCAACAATGCGGAATACGCTTCCGAGAGCCTGTCGAAAGGGCAGATGGCCCTTGTCGAAGGCAGGATCCAGAACAGATCTTTCGATACCAAAGAAGGCGTCAAAAGATATGTTACAGAGGTTGTTGCCGGCAATATAGTGGCTTTGGACGGTAAAAAGGCGGCTAAGAACCGCCAAGAGAACAGGGACGCAGTTAAAACGCAAGATGAAGGCGGTTATTTAGGAGAGGACCTTCCTTTCTGATGTATAACAAGGCTTTTCTTATAGGTAATTTGACCAGGGACCCGGAGGTAAGATATACAACGTCGGGGATCGCGGTTGCCAGGTTCTCTATAGCTGTGAACCGCTTTACTTCCAAGACCTCCGGATCGTCGGATTCCGGAAATGACGTTGATTTTATAAATGTGGTCGCCTGGAGGAAGCTTGCGGAGATCTGCAAGACCTATCTTAAAAAAGGCCAGCCGGTAGCCATAGACGGCTCGCTGCAGATAAGACAGTACGAAAAAGACGGACAGCAGAAGGTTTATGCGGAAGTGGTAGCGGAAAACATGCAAATGCTGGGCCGCAAACAGGACGGGGCTCAAAAACAGACCCAAGGTTCTAAGGATCCGGCCGGAGCTGATGAAGGAATAAATACTAACGATCAGGAGGTGCCATTCTAATGGTTGGAGAAGTCCGAAAAAAAACTTTTGGCGGTGACAGAAGAAATAAAAAAAGGGACGGTCATCCGGACGGCAGGAAAAGACGCAAAAAACCCTGCTTCTTCTGCGCGAACAAGAACCTCCCGGATTTCAGGAATATAGATCTTATGCGCAAGTTCATGACCGAGCGCGGGAAGATAATGACCCAGAGATCTTCCGGCTGCTGCGCCAAGCATCAAAGAGCGCTTTCCAAAGAAATAAAGAGGGCAAGACAGATAGGTTTTGTCCCTTACACTGCGGAGTAGAAAAATGAAAGTCATATTGCTTAAGGATACAGTGAATATAGGTGATGAGAACGATATAGTAGAGGTTTCTGAGGGCTATGCGCGCAATTATCTGATACCCAAAAAAATAGCCGTGGCCGCTACGGCGCCCGCCATCAAGCTTCTCGAGAGGAACAGGAAAAAGATAGAGAAGAAGCTAGAGGAGAAAAAGGCCGTACTCAGGGAGACCGCCAAAAAGATCAGCGGATTGTCCTTGGAGATCAGGGTTGATGTCGGAGAGGGCGGCAAGATGTTCGGTTCTGTTTCTTCTTCCGATGTAGCGGCCGCCATAAAAGAAGCCGCCGGGATAGAACTGGATAAAAGAAAAGTACATCTTGAGCAACATATAAAAGCTCCCGGAAATTATCCTGTTACGGTCAAGCTGTTTTCCGATATAGAGGCAAAAACACAGGTATCCGTGATCCCTTCCGCTTAATGATATCTACGCGGGCCATTGCAGAGCTGCCGGACAAATGTGGGGTCTATCTTCTTAAGGACGATAGCGGCAGGATCGTTTATATAGGCAAGTCCAAGTCGATAAAAAAAAGAGTGGCCGCGCATTTAAGGACCAAGCTCGCCGGAAAAATAGCCTCGGCTGATTACATCCTCACAAAAGGAGAGCTTTCCGCGCTCATTCTTGAGGCCGGTTTGATCAAGAAACACAAGCCCCGGTATAACGTGTCAATGCGGGACGATAAGCAGTATCCTTACGTGAAATTCACGCTTAACGAAGACTATCCTGCGCTCAAAATATCCAGAAAAACGGAACCGGACGGGGCTGAATATTTTGGGCCTTTCAGGTCGGCCGGCGCCAGACAGATAATTAAGATAGTTTCCAGGGTTTTCGGCCTTAGGAGCTGCTCTTCGGGTGTTTTTAAAAAGAGAAGACAGCCGTGCCTCAACTATTATATGAAAAGGTGCCAGGCCCCGTGCATAGGCCGCATATCAAAACAGAAATATGCCGCCAGAGCATCTCAGGCAAAGAAGTTCTTAAGTTCCGGGCCTGAAAAATTTGCCGAAGAAATAAGAAGACGGATGGAAGAAGCAAGTTCAAAGAAAAAATTCGAGCTGGCTGCAGACCTGCGCGACAAGCTTTACCTTATTGAGAGGTCCATAGATGTTCCTTTCGGCGCTTCCCGTCCGCCCCGTAGAAATGATGCGGCTTTAAGGGACCTTAAGGATAAGCTTGGCCTTGCTGAACTGCCGGTACGCATAGAAGCTTTTGATATATCCAATACCGGGTCTTCGGAAACGGTCGGAGGTATGGCTGTATTTGAAAATGGGGCGCCAAAAAAAGAACATTATCGCAGGTTCAAGATATCTGCGGCCAAGATGCCTAATGATACGGCCGCTATTTATGAGACAGTGCTCAGAAGGTATTCCGGAAGCCTTAAAGACCGGCTTCCTTTTCCCGATCTGGTGGTCATAGACGGCGGCGCGGGCCAGCTGGCAAGCGCTCAAAAAGCCCTTAAAGATGCAAATGTCGAAAGAGTATCCCTTATTTCCATAGCTAAGAAAAAAGAAGAGATCTATACATTGCAGGGACCGGCTCCGCTTGTCCTTCCTCTTGATTCAAAGGCCCTTCTTTTATTAAGGGCCCTGAGGGACGAAGTACACCGTTTCGCGGTCTCTTACCACAGAAAACGCAGGGAAAAAGCGCTGATGCTTGATGATTGACCGGGAATTGTCATTAGTGATAGACTTTTACCGGTAAAGGACCCGGAGCAAAGACATGAAAAAGATCGCGGTTATAATTATGTTCATATTGATTGCCGGGACCGGTCATTCCCAGTCCAGGGAAGCTTCCGGGCGGACGGTAAAGAAATCCGTTTCTTTTGGAGGACAGGCGAAAACATCTATACCGTTAGGCAGGTCCGCACAAAAACCAGTGCCTTTGAAGTTCTCGACCTCTTACGACGGCGATCGGCCCGCAGAAAAAACCGGGTTAGAGGTAGGCATAAAAGCTGGATCAAGCGCTGGGTTGACGGGCGCCGTGGGCGACGTTTCTTATCCCTTGGACCAGCTGCTTAAAGGGGCATCCCTTAGAGGCAGTTTCGGCTATCTGACAGGTGCCGAAAGCGCAAAGACCAGAGCCCTGAAACTGGCAACCGTCAATCTTGACGCCATTTATTCCCTGGGCACCTTGAAAGCGTTCGATTCCCCGCTGAATGTTTATGTCGGCGGCGGTTTTATATATCCTTTCAGGGTGAACAGAGAAACAAATTCGGGCGGATGGGGCGCCCACGCATATTTTGGGAGCAAATATGCCGTCAGGGATAACGCATCCATATACGGCGAACTTGCCTACACGGGGATAAAATATACCCAGAACGAGACAGCCCTCAAAGGGGTCGAGGCGATGCTGGGATATAGCTATACCTTCTAAAAAAACAGCATAAATAAGCCAAAAAAATCCATTGACATGCAACGCCAAAATTGCTATAATTAATACCTAAAAGATACGGGACTTCCTCGGTCAAAACACCATTTTTATGAAAGCCCCAGAGCAATAAAGAAAAAAGAAGAAGGGTTGTTGCGTGGAATCCATAACAAGGAAAAGGTTCGTATTCAAAGGTAAGGTCCAGGGCGTGGGTTTTAGGCCCACTATATACAATATTGCCAAAAAACTGGGATTGTCGGGCATGGTCTTAAATGCTCCGGACGGAGTTGTGGTCGAGGTCGAAGGTAACGCGTCCCAAGTGGATAAATTTCTCGCGCAGATAAACGCAAAACAGCCGCCTAACTCAAGGATACTGAGGGTTGAATCGGTTCAGCTTCCGGCGATCGGATATATGAGCTTCAGGATACTTCCTTCGGCGCAAAGCGGCAAAAAAACGGTGCACATCCCTCCTGATATAGGGACCTGCAAGGAATGTGAAAAAGAGCTTTTCAACCCGAAAGACAGAAGGTTCGGCTATCCTTTCATAAACTGCACCGTTTGCGGCCCCAGATTCTCGATAATAAGGGATGTTCCGTATGACCGGGCCAGAACAAGCATGAATTCTTTCCATATGTGCAGCCTGTGCGAGTACGAATATTCCGATCCGGGGAACAGAAGGTTCCATGCCGAACCGAACGCCTGCGAAGACTGCGGTCCGCATATTTTCTTGCTTGACCAGAACGGTCGCAGGATAGAAACGCTGGACCCAATATTAAAAGCCGTTCAGCTTATCAAAGAGGGGAAAATACTGGCGGTTAAAGGCATGAGCGGTTATCACCTTTTTTGTGATGCGTCCAATCCGGCCGCCATCAAAGAGCTTAGAAAGCGCAAACAAAGCCCGGACAGACCTTTTGCCGTCATGTCGTACAGTTTAAAAGAGATAAAATCCTTTGCCAAGGTCGGGGACAAAGAAGCCGAGCTTCTGCAAAGCCCTGCACGGCCCGTAGTGATACTTAAGAAAAGGAAAGGCATGCTCCTTCCGGAAGAGATCGCCAGCCGCAACGGCAATATCGGGGTCGTAATGCCGTCTGCCCCGGTCCACTACCTGATAGTAAAAGATAATTTCCTGGCGCTTGTCATGCTTTCGGCCAACAGCACGGGAGAGCCGATAATAAAGGATGACGATAAGGCCGTTGCCCTTTTGAAAGGGATGGCCGACTATTTCCTTGTTTACGACAGAAAAATAATCAACCGTACCGACGATTCCATAGTTCGCACGATAAAGAACAAAGTGATAAAGATAAGAAGATCAAAAGGATATGTGCCCGATCCTATAAAGATATCTTCCGAAACAATGCCGGAAATACTTGCCACAGGCGCCCAGCACAACAATGTTTTTGGCGTTTCGCGCGGTAAAAGCGTTATTCTGTCGCAGTATATAGGGGATCTTTCAATACAGGATACTCAGAACTTTTTCAGAAAGGCAGTTTCGAGAATGGAATCGCTGCTCAGGGTCAGGCCTGTGGCGGTAGCTTATGATATGGATCCTGGACATTACTGTGCCAGATATGCAAAAGCCCTTCATGGGATAAGTCATTTTCCGATACAACATCATCATGCCCACATAGCTTCGGTAATAGCGGAGCACAGCATAGGTTCGGATGTCATAGGGGTGGCTTTTGACGGACAGGCGTACGGGACTGACGGGACTGTTTGGGGCGGTGAGATATTTGTAGGCAAGCCGGGCAGATTTGACAGGAAAGGGCATTTAAAGCCTGTCCTCATGCCCGACGGTCCTTCTGCAGTGAAAGAGCCCTACAAAATGGCGTTCTCTTTCCTTTATGATGCTTTCGGGGAAGAGGCTTTCAAGCTGAAGATAGACTTTATAAAAAAACATAAAGATAAGGTCCGGCAGATCAGGAAGGCGCTGAGATCAGCCGATGCTCCTCTTACTTCAAGCGCCGGAAGGTTGTTCGACGCGGTATCTTCTCTTTTGGGCATAAGAGATGAGATCTCTTACGAGGGGCAGGCGGCATCGGAACTCGAAACTATCGCTGCCGGCAAAGGATACAAGTCATATAATTTCGAAATAAGCCAGAACAATGTGCTTGATCCCGCTGTCATGATAAGGGAAATAGTGGAAGATATAAAAGCTGGGGTGCCGGCCGAGAACATCTCCTATAAATTCCACAATACTTTGGGCAAAGCCATAGCCAGGGTTTGCAAGAGCATATCAAAGGAAACAAAGATAAAAAAAGTCTGCCTTTCGGGCGGGGTCTTTCAGAACATGCTCCTGCTTGAAGCCGCTATCCGCGAGCTAAAAAAAGTCCGCCTCGAGGTTTATATCAACGAAAAAGTTCCTACCAACAACGGCGGGATAGCGTTGGGGCAGATCAGGATAGCTAAGGAATTGATGGGGCCGGTTGTTTAAATATTTATACCTAGCAGTTTCATTACAGCCTCAAAATAGTCAATATCTCCAGGTCTGTCTTCCAAACAATATTTAAAAGACAATTCTCTTATATTGTTCCAAGTTCCCGCCCCGAGAGCGCTTGACAAATCGGTATCATCTCCGGTGAAATAGGCTTTGTTGATCTTTTCGAAACAGCCTTTCATCAGGAACAAGACAAAAGTTCCGTACTCCGCCTGGTATTCTTTCCTGGCAAGGTCTTGAGGATTATCAGGGATATCCAATACCCCGGGATTTACCTTGCCGAAGCCATCCATTCCGAGTACTGCCAAAAATTCCGTTACTCCCTCATCCAGCGGTCCGGGAAGACCAAAGGAAGTTCCGTGCAGAGATTCGTGAATTATGGATTGCACTGTAGTCCTGTCATCCAGCCCTTCCGCAGGGATAGCGGCTTTGTTAACAAATGATAGATAAAGGCCAAGCAGCCTGTCGGAAAACGCGCTGGACGGGATAAAGACTACTTCCGGAGGATCAAAAGAGAACCCTGCATGATTGACCACTTCTTTTGCGGACCGCAAAGCCGACTCGCAAAGCTGCGCCTGCCTATCGCTTGGCTGAACGCTTTTATTTAATAGGTCTATTTTGTGTCTTGTTGCGCCATAGATGAAATCTTCCATTTCCTGCCTGCTTGGAGACAGATCGGCCATTTGGCGGTCTAATCTTTCAATATCAGAACCGCGAATCTTTGTCTGAATCCCAAAATCGCGGGAGATCCTTGCGCCGGTTGTAATAAAGCTTTCATACACCATTTGTTGAGACGGTGTTAAAGGTCTAGTGAATTTAACTGGAGATACTGCCATAATGCCCCTCTACTTATATATCGACAAAAATCAGGTCAGAATTCGGCCAAGATGCTATAATTTTCTTAATTAGATAGGAGACAATATGCCTTATAAGATCACTTTGATCCCCGGGGACGGTATAGGACCTGAAATTTCTGAAGCCACTAAAAGATGTGTTGATGCCACCGGCGTCAAAATAGATTGGGAAATAGTGGACGCAGGGATCGATGTAATGGAAAAAGAGGGGACCCCTCTTCCTCAAAAGGTCATAGATTCCATAAGGCAAAATAAAATAGCCCTGAAAGGGCCCATAACCACCCCGATCGGTACCGGATTCCGCAGCGTGAACGTGGCTCTCCGCAAAGAGCTCGACCTGTATGCATGTGTGCGTCCGTGCAAATCATACAAAGGTGTCCGCTCGAAATACGAAAATATAGATCTCGTTATTGTGAGAGAGAACACCGAAGATCTTTATGCCGGGATAGAGTTCGAAGAGGGCAAAGAAGAAACTAAAAAACTCATTGCGGATATAGAAAGAGCATCCAAAAAGCCCATTAGGAAAGACTCGGGAGTCTCAATAAAGCCCATATCCGTCTCAGGGACAAAAAGGATAGTAAAATACGCTTTTGACTACGCGGTCAAGAACAAAAGAAAAAAAGTCACCGCCGTCACAAAGGCCAATATTATGAAATATACCGACGGCCTATTTCTCGCAGTAGCAAAACAGGTCGCGAAAGACTACGAAGGCAGGGTGGAATACCAGGAAGTTCTTGTGGACAATATGTGTATGCAGCTTGTACAAAAACCCGAACTTTATGATGTCCTTGTGCTGCCTAACCTTTACGGCGATATAATCTCAGATCTTTGTGCAGGGCTTGTCGGGGGTCTTGGTGTAGCGCCGGGAGCCAATATCGGAGAAGGATGCGCGCTTTTTGAGCCGACCCACGGCAGCGCTCCAAAGTATAAAGGACAGAATAAAGTAAATCCGGTAGCCCAGATGCTTTCCGCGGTGCTTATGCTGCGATATCTGGAAGAAAACGCCGCGGCCGATAAGCTTGAAAATGCCATTGCGGCGGTCATAGCCGAAGGCAAGGATGTCACTTACGACATGAAGCCGGACCGGAATGATCCGACGGCGGTTGGGACATCGCAAATGGCCGACGCGATAATAAGGAAGATGAAAAATGTCTAAAGTATCCGTAATAGGCGCGGGAAATGTCGGCGCAGAAGTCGCGCGCAGAATAGCCGAGAAAAACCTGGCGGATGTTGTTCTTGTCGATGTTGTTGAAGGGGTTCCCCAGGGAAAAGCTCTGGACATGCTTCAGTCAGCTCCCGTTGAAGGATTCTCCAAAAAGATCGAAGGCACTAACGATTATTCCAGCATCGAAAATTCAGATGTCGTCGTCGTGACTGCCGGACTGGCCAGAAAGCCGGGAATGACCCGTGAAGACCTGGTCATCAAGAACGGCCAGATAATAAGCGAGGTCTCCAAGAACATAAAAAAATACGCGCCAAAATCCTTTGTTGTAATGGTAACTAATCCGCTCGACGTGATGACCCAGCTTTGCTGGAAGACGACGGGTTTTGAGAACAGCCGGGTGATCGGCATGGCTGGCATCCTGGATACGGCAAGGTTCACGTGCTTTCTTTCGGAAGAAACAAACGTTCCTGCCAAAAAAATTGAAGCCGTCGTTCTGGGAGGGCACGGGGACGCAATGGTGCCTCTGGTGGACTATACATTCATCGACGGCAAACCCGTCAAAGAGGTCATTTCTGCAGACAGGCTTGCTTCTATAGTTCAGCGCACGCGCGACGGCGGGGCGGAAATAGTGAAACTGCTAAAAACAGGCAGCGCTTATTACGCTCCTTCGGCTTCGGCCGTTGAGATGGTCGACTGCATACTTAACGACAGAAAAAAGGTCCTTCCGTGCTCGGTATATCTCAAGGGCCAGTACGGTCTTCTGGACGTTTATATCGGCGTTCCCGCCAAGATAGGCGCGGGAGGGGCTGAAGAGATAATAGAGCTCAAACTTACCGAAGAAGAAAAACACGAACTTCACAGGTCCGCCAGGGTCGTAAAAGACACCCTTTTGTTATGCGAAAAGTAAACGCAAAAGAGATAGAGCGGGCCGTAGAAAAGCTCTACGCGAGAGTGAATCTGGCACTGCCTTCCGACGTCGTCAAAGCACTGTCAAAAGCGCACAAAAAAGAAAATTCCCGGGCCGCAAAGAACGTTCTGCATATCTTGCTAGAAAATGCCGCTATTGCAAGAAAAGAAAGCATCCCTATCTGCCAGGATACGGGACTTGCTGTGATATTTATTGAGATAGGGCAGGATGTCCAGGTAAACGGCGCGAGTATCAAAGAAGCCGTGAACAGCGGCGTTAAAAAAGCCGTTAAAAACGCATATTTGCGCGCATCTGTGGTTAACAATCCTCTGGACAGGAAAAACACAAAAGACAACACGCCGGCAATAACCCATATCGATATAGTACCTGGGAGCAAGATAAAGATATCGGTCATGGCCAAGGGCGGCGGTTCTGAGAACATGAGCGCGCTTAAAATGCTGAAGCCTTCCGACGGCATGCAGGGAGTGATCGATTTTGTTGTCGATACCGTGAAAAACGCCGGGCCTAATCCTTGCCCGCCCATAGTGGTAGGAGTGGGTATCGGCGGGAATTTTGAAAAATGCGCTTATATCGCGAAACGTTCGCTTCTCAGGCCTATAGGCAAGCACAATCCGGATAAAAACATCGCAAAACTTGAAAAGGCAATCTTGAAGAAGATCAATTCACTCAGCATAGGTCCGTCCGGCTTCGGAGGAAAGACCACCTGCCTGGCGGTCAATATTGAAACGCTTCCCTGTCACATAGCCAGTTTGCCGGTCTCAGTCAATATCGAATGCCACGCCCACAGGCATTCGGTAGCGGTGTTATAGCGTGAAAAAACTGGAGTTGCCGTTAACGAGGTCAGATCTATCAGGGCTCAAGGCCGGCGACGAAGTCCTAATAAACGGGACATTATATACCGCACGGGACGCTGCCCACAAAAAAGGGCTCCCTTTAGATCTAAAGGGGCAGGCGATATACTATGTAGGGCCAACGCCTGCAAAAAAAGGTAAGGTTATAGGTTCGGCCGGCCCGACTACATCGTCAAGGATGGATAAATACACGCCCTCATTGCTTAAAAGAGGCCTTGTTGCGATGATCGGTAAGGGAAAAAGAAGTCCCGAAGTCGTAAGTGCTATAATTAAGAACAGAGCGGTTTATTTTGCGGCGGTAGGCGGGGCCGGGGCGTACCTTTCAAAGAGAATAATTTCTTCGAAAGTTGTCGCCTATCCAGAACTAGGGACCGAGGCGGTTAGAGAGATCGTTGTTAAGGATTTTCCTGCCGTTGTCGCTATAGACCCAAAGGGCGGAATGATAAGCTCGATGAAATAAAAAAGGAGGAAAATCATGCAAGAAGTAAATGCTGCCAATTTTGATGCGGAGGTTCTAAAGTCTTCCCAGCCTGTGCTGGTGGATTTTTGGGCGCCGTGGTGCGGTCCGTGCAGGATGGTTGCCCCGGTGGTGGATGCGGTCTCAAAAGAATTCGGCGCCAAGCTCAAGGTGGTTAAACTAAACACCGATGACAGCCCTCAGGTGGCCGCGCAATACCAGATAATGGGAATTCCTACTCTTATGTTCTTTAAAGCAGGCAAGATGGTCGACAGGATAACAGGGTACCTCGACCAGAAAGCTTTGTCCCAGAAAGTGAACGAAGTCCTGGCTAAATGATCTATCTTAATAACGCCGCGACCACAAAGGACAAGCCTCCGGAAGTTTTTGAGGCGGTAAAAGAGTTCATTCTTAACAACAATGTCAGTCCCGGCAGAGGGGCGGACAAGCTTTCGGTCGAAGCCGATTCAATATTGACCGGAGCCCGCTTTTCTGTAGCAAGACTTTTCAATGCAGAAGACCCCAGGCAAATAGTTTTTACGCTGAACTGTTCCGACGCTATAAACACCGCGATAAAAGGCGTTTTAAAACCGGGAGACCATGTTCTCATAACTTCAATAGAGCACAATTCGGTCGTGCGTCCGCTAAGATTTCTTGAGAAACAAGGGATCGAGGTTGAGGTTGTTCCTGTCGACTCAAAGACCTATGCTATAGACCCGCAGGCGCTTCCCAAACGCTTTAAGAAGAATACAAAACTCGTGGCAATGCTTCACGCTTCAAATGTTATCGGGGCCGTCCAGCCTATAGAAGAGATAGGGGCTTTAACCAAAAAGAACGGCGTTTTGTTCCTTGTCGATGCGGCGCAGACCGCGGGCATCTATAATATTGATGTCCAAAAAATGAATATAGACCTTCTGGCCTTTGCCGGTCACAAGGGGTTGATGGGGCCTCAGGGGACGGGAGGTCTTTATATAAAACCCGGGGTTGATATTGAAGCATTCAGGCATGGAGGAACGGGTTCGCAGTCAGAATTGGAAACGCAGCCCGAGATAATGCCGGATAAATTCGAGACCGGAACGCCGAACACGCCCGGTGTCGCGGGACTCAAAGCATCGGTCGATTTTATTCTTAAAGAAGGCGTTCAGAAGATACAAAAACATGCGGAAGAACTTACCGGTATTTTGCTGGGCGGGTTACAAACCATTGAAAAAGTGAAGATCTATGGTCCTTTGGACGCAAAAAAACGTGCTGCAGTAATTTCTTTTAATATCGACGGCATGGAGCCCAAAAAAGTCGGGGATATCCTGGAAAAAGAGCACGGCATAATATCCAGGACCGGACTGCACTGCGCACCTTTTTGCCACAAGACCATCGGGACTTTCCCTAAAGGGACGGTCAGAATATCGGCAGGATATTATAATACGGAAAAAGATGCAGAGTCTGCTGTTGCCGCTATCAAAAAGATCGCTTTCTCCTAGCTGTGGGTGTACTTGATGACCTTTACCTTTTCCTGAGTGACTAAGCCTTCTTTTATTGTCTCGTCCAGAAAAGGCAGTATTTTTGAAATATTCTCTTCGGTATCAACTATTTCGACTATTATCGGCAGGTCTTCCGATATGTCCAGAAGTTTGGCCGAGTGTATCTTGCTGTCCGCCCCGAACCCCATGATCCCCTTTGTTACCGTGGTCCCGGCAAGTCCCAGTTCCCTGGCTTTGAACACTATCTGCTCGTAGAGCGGCTTGCCTTTGAAAGTATCGCTCTCGCCGAAGAATATCCTCAGCAAAATACATTCCTGCGGCAGTTTCATCGATATTTACCCCCTTAAAAAATTGAAAAAATACCTTCCGAGAAAAAAACCGGCTACCACAAGGAACAGGCCGGCTGTGTTGCTGAACAAGATATTGCTGAGTACGGCTTTTATTTCGTTGCCCTTTAAAAGGCTCAGATTTTCCAGCATATAAGTGGAAAAAGTAGTGTATCCGCCAAGAAAACCTATAAAAACAAATGCGCGCAGGTTTGGGGAAATGTTGGACATTTCAACGAGAGCCCATAAGAACCCGATCGCAAAAGACCCTGAAAGATTAACTACCGTTGTTCCTACGGGGAACCCGGACACTGCCAGCCGTCCGGACTGCGAAGAGACAAAATAGCGGCATAGCGTGCCCAATCCGCCGCCCATGAACAAAGCCAGAAGTTTTGTCATCAATGGAATAGTACCACCATAAACGAGCCGCTGTCAAAATCCGCGGTGCTATAATTTCCCTGATGGGTAAACTTGACAAGCTGAAGAACTATCTTAAGAGAATGGGCTCAGTGCTCATCGCTTTTTCCGGTGGGGTGGACTCGGCCTTTCTTGCTGCGGTCGCCGGAGAGGTCCTTGGCAAAAAGGCCCTTCTTGTTACCGCGGTATCAGAAACCTATCCCGGCACCGAACTGAAAGATGCTGTCAAAATAGCAAAAATTCTCGGGCTAAAGCATAAGATCATACGTACAAAAGAGTTCGATGACCGGCATTTTATAAATAATCCGCCTCAAAGATGCTTCTTTTGCAAGAAAGCACTTTTTTCAGAGCTCAAAAAAATAGCGCGCAAATACGATATCAAACATATTGCTGATGCGTCTAATATTGATGATCTAAAAGATTTTAGGCCCGGATCAAAGGCAAAGAAAATTTTCGGGGTGATCAGTCCTCTCCAGAAGGCCGGCTTTACGAAAAAGGATATAAGACGGTCCAGCAGGGAAATGGGCCTGCCTACTTGGAATAAGCCGGCATGCGCCTGTCTCGCCTCAAGGATACCTTACGGGGAAAAGATCACAGCCGGAAAACTTCGGGTAATTGATAATGCCGAAAAAATATTGAAGGGGTTTTTCGGGGAAAAGACGAATTTGAGGGTCCGGCTCCATAAGGATATAGCCAGGCTAGAGCTGGAACCGCGCTCGGCAAAGAGGCTTTTCAAAGGTGATATAATTAAGAAAATCACCGCAAATCTGAAAAGATCCGGTATTTCTTATATAACCCTGGACCTGGAAGGTTTCCGTTCAGGCAGCATGAACGAAGTGATTAGAGGAGGAAAATCATGGCAGAAAACAAAACGCTCGAAGACAAGGTAGTAGAATCTCTGGAAAAGATACGCCCTCATCTCCAGGGTGACGGAGGCGATGTTGAATTCGTTTCAGAAAAGGACGGGGTTGTCAGAGTGCGGCTTACAGGTGCCTGCGGAGGCTGTCCCATGGCTACCATGACGCTGAAGAACGTTGTCGAACAGATGATCAAGTCCGATGTTCCGGAAGTAAAAGAAGTGGTAGCGGCGTAACCACCTCTGCCCCTCGAAGGGCTCGGGGCATCTCCCCCTTGGTAAGGGGTAGAAAAAGGAAGAAATATGCAAAAAGAAGAAATAATCGCACGGTATAAAAAGGTGGTATCGCCTGTTCTGGGCCATTATAACGACCTTGTTATCAAAGGCGGAAAGGGGTCATATCTTTTCGGCATTGACGGGAAGGATTATCTTGATTTTTCCTGCGGGATAGCTGTTACATCCCTCGGCCACTGCAATCCCAAGGTGATTTCCGCTGTAAAAAAACAGCTTTCAAATCTGGAACATATCTGCATAGGGGTCGCTTATTACGAAAAATATATAGAGCTAGCCGAAAAGCTAGCCGAAATAACCCAGCCGGGACTTGATATGTGCTTCTTCTGTCAGGACGGGTCCGGTGCGGTGGAAGCCGCGATAAAACTCGCGAAATACACTACAAAAAAACAGGGAGTGATCTCTTTTACGGGATCTTTCCACGGCCGTACATTCGCTGCCATGAGCGTCACCAATTCAAAGGAAAAGTACAAAAAAGGCTATAAACCCCTCATGGCCAACGTTTTTGAAGCGCCTTATCCGTATTGTTACCGCTGTGTCGATGAAACAGGAAAAAAATGCCAGCCGGAGAACTGCCAAAAACACTGCCTCAAAGCGGTTGAGAACATAATATCTGCCCAGGGCAAAGACAAAATAGCCGCTGTTCTTATAGAACCGGTGCTCGGCGAGGGCGGATACGTCACGCCTCCGCCGTTCTATTTGAAGATGCTCAAAGATATTTGCCGGCAGAACGATATCCTGCTGATATTTGATGAAGTGCAGAGCGGTTTCGGGCGCACAGGAAAAATGTTCGCGCACGAACATTTCGGGGTCGTTCCGGATATCATGGTCATGGCGAAAGGTATCGCTAACGGCCTTCCGCTTGGGGGAATAATAGCCAAGAGGGAGATAATGGAAAAATGGACCGTCAGCGCTCACGGCGGAACGTTCGGCGGGAATCCCGTCTCCTGTGCGGCAGCGCTTGCTTCTATAGATGTGATGCAGAAAAAAGGTTTTTTGAATAAGGTTAACAAGCTAGGCTCTTATATGACAAAAAAACTCAAAGCACTTAAGTCAAAGCACAGCATAATCGGGGATGTCCGCGGGCTGGGCCTTATGATAGGTGTCGAATTCATAAAAGAAGACGGCCAGCCGAATCCGGAAGTCACTTCGAAGATCATCAAAGAATGCCTGAATGAAGGGCTTTTGCTCATAAGTTGCGGGTCCCATGACCAGGTTATCCGCTTTATCCCGCCGCTCAACGTGAAAAAAGCCGATATAGACAAAGCCCTTGGCATATTCGAGAGTGTGTTATGCAAGATGTAATATCCGGTAAGAACCCCGTAAAAGAAGCCCTCAAAGCCGGCAGGAACATAAGCAAGATATTCATAGGCAAGTATAAGGGTGTCGACAAATCCATCGACAAAATAATTTCTCTGGCCAAAGAAAAAGGCGTCCCTTACCATTGGGCTGATAATTATACGCTCCAAAAATATTCCAAATTTTCCCAGGGGGTCGTTGCCATAGCCGAAGGCAAGCCTTATACCGATTACCGCGAGTTCCTGGCGGATGCGAAGTCAAAAGGCGAGCCGCCTTTTATTCTGATACTTGACAGCCTTGAAGACCCGCAGAATTTCGGGGCGATCGTGCGCACCTGTGACGCAGCCGGCGTGCACGGCGTGATAATACCGAAGAACAGGTCGGTGAGCGTTACCCCGACAATAGGGAAAACCTCGGCCGGCGCAATAGAGCACGTTAAGGTCGCGCGCGTTGCGAACCTCTCTTCCACGATAAACGATCTTAAAGAGAACGGTTTGTGGGTCGTGGGGATCGATCACCTTGGCAGCAACAAATTGAGCGATGTGGACTTGAAAATGCCGATAGCCATTGTTGTGGGCGGAGAGAATAAAGGAATAGCCCCGCTGGTAAAGACAAGATGTGACTATATGGTCAGGATCCCCATGAGAGGGAAAATATCATCATTAAATGCTTCTGTTGCTGCCGCGCTAATGCTTTATGAGGTGTACAGACAAAGGCTTCCGAAGAAATTCTGAGCGTCAAGGTTGTTTAAAATAAAACTTCATGGCTATCAATAATAAGACCGTTGAGCAGGTAAAAATATTGGCGTAGATAATGATAAGATCCCCCAGAAAAAATCCATAAGTTGCCCAAAGACCCGTTCCCCCGGCTGTCAGACCAAGCATTGTGACAGACAAGTCTTTTACGTGTTTTGTCTTAAGCGCCTTGAATATCTGAGGGACAAAACCGGTTGATGTCAGCGCGGCAGCAAGAAGCCCTAATACTTTATAGTCCACAATTAGATTATAACAGAACGGAATACATCGGCAGCCGCGGAATTACTTCAGGAATATATTGAATAAGATGCCGAACAAAATTATTTGCGGGACAGTGATTATAGGCAGCCATATTGCCGTTTTTTTTCCTATAGTTGTCCAGATAAGGCCTATTTCCGTATAATCCGTGGCAACCCCTGCCATCAGGAACACGAATGGATTTCCCATAGCTCCGGTTTTTCTGAACACTTCAAAAGCAACAGGAGCGCTTCCTTCACTGCACACTTCAATGACCGTGGCAAAAAGCAATGTCAGCAGGAGCCCCGGTATTGTAGGCCCGAGATAGTGAGAAAAAATATGCGCCGGTACAAAGGCCCCGATAAATGCGGCTATCATCAATCCGACCAACAGCCACCACAGCAGCATATCCGCAAGGGCCAAAGATCCTTTCAATACACCTGAGGCCACATCGGTGAACTTTAGGGATCTGAGAGGCTTCCATCCCTGTCCTTCTTTTAGATCGATCTCTTTTGAAGGTTCTGTCAATCCGGCTTTTTCAAGCCAGATGAAAATGTATCCGGTTATTACTGCTATAAGCATGGCAGAACCGATGAACACAAAAGCCTTCCATCCGAAAAATCCGAAAAGCAGTATCGTAACCGGAAGATTTGCCCAGGGAGATGCCAAAAGGAACGCAATGACCGCCGGAATACTCGCGCCTTTTTTGTACAGTTGCATTGAAATGGCCAGTATCCCGTGTGAGCAGGCCGACATCAGGAACCCTATGAACGTTGCCGTTATTATAGTCCTTTTTCTCTTTTGTCCGAGATGTTCGTATATGAAGCTTTCCGGGATAAAGTATTCTATAAGCCCTCCGATGAAAAAGCCAAGCAGCACGGCCCACCAGACCATTTTT
>CALFCX010000160.1 GCA_937950635.1 uncultured bacterium | reverse complement strand
ATAACCAGCCTGGCGAATGGGTTAAGAACGAATATGATCTTACCCCTTATGTCGGGAAAAATATCAAGATCAGGTTCTACTTCTCATCCATAGACAGATTGTCTAATGGTTTCAGGGGCTGGCTTCTTGATGATTTTTCAGTCGGTTCCGGGACCATAACCCCGGCATCGCGGTGAGAACTGTTTTTGCGGGCGTGATATAATTTTTTTGGAGGGATATTAAAGAATGCATCCGAACATAGATGAAGTAAGGCTTGTTGACCCGGAGATCGCTTCCGTTATAGACATGGAACTGGACCGGCAGAGAAAAAAGATCGAGCTCATAGCGTCCGAGAACTTCACCAGCAGGGCTGTCATGGAAGCGATGGGGACCTGCCTTACCAATAAATATGCCGAAGGGTATCCGGGCAAAAGGTATTACGGCGGATGCGAACGGGTGGATATAGCCGAAGATCTCGCGAGAGACCGCGCGAAAAAACTTTTCGGCTGCGGACACGCCAACGTCCAGCCTCATTCGGGATCGCAGGCCAACATAGCCGCCTATCTAGCTTTTATAAAACCCGGAGATACCGTGCTTGGGCTCAATCTTTCTCACGGCGGACATCTTACCCACGGAAGTCCCGTGAATATATCCGGCCTTTATTTCAATTTTGTGCCTTACGGAGTGAAGAAGGACGATGAACGCATAGATTACGCGCAGATGGAAGAACTGTGCAAAGCACATAAGCCAAAAATGATCGTGACCGGAGCCACCGCTTATCCCAGAGAAATAGATTTTAAGAGGATGAGGAAGATAGCGGATGAAGCTGGCGCTTTCCTTATGGTGGATATAGCCCATATCGCGGGGCTTGTGGTCGCGGGGCTTCATCCGTCACCTATACAGCATGCTCACGTTACGACATCCACAACACACAAAACGCTCCGCGGTCCCAGGGGAGGGCTTATACTTACTTCGGAAGAATATGCCAAACAGGTGGATAAAGCGGTCTTTCCGGGAACGCAGGGAGGTCCTCTTATGCATGTGATCGCCGCCAAGGCGGTCGCTTTTAAAGAGGCCTTGGAGCCTTCGTTCAAGAAATACCAGGAACAGATAGTGAAGAACGCTAAAGCGCTGGCAGCCGCCATGATGAAAAAAGGGTTCCGTCTGGTGTCAGGCGGCACTGATACACACCTGATACTTGTTGACCTGTCAACAAAAGGGCTTACCGGAAAAGCGGCCGAAAAACTTCTGGATGATATAGGCATAACGGTCAATAAAAACACCGTCCCGTTCGATACGCAGTCGCCGTTCGTGACCAGCGGCATAAGGATAGGCACTCCGGCGGTCACTACCAGAGGGTTCAAGGAGCCTCAGATGGAAGAGATAGCCGATATAATATCCAGAGTTCTTTCCGCTCCCGATAGCGAGACCGCAAAAAAAGAAGCGGCGGAGCGCGTTCTGAAACTTACGGACGGATTTCCACTATATGAACAAGGGACTATCGAAGCGTGATCGTTCTAAGGAATGTTACCAAGATCTATCCCAAAGGCGTTGAGGCGCTCAGCAACATAGATCTTTGTATCGGCAAAGAGGAATTCGTTTTTATCGTCGGTCCGACCGGTTCAGGCAAATCGACACTCTTAAAGCTCCTTTACAGGGAAGAGACGGCGACCAACGGGCAGGTCATACTGGACAGGGTCAACCTTTCCGAAATGAAAGCCCCCCAGATCCCTTTTCTGCGCAGGAACATAGGCGTTGTCTTTCAGGATTATAAGCTTCTGCCCAAC
Organism: uncultured bacterium; assembly: GCA_937950635.1. Taxonomy (GTDB): domain Bacteria; phylum Margulisbacteria; class WOR-1; order JAKLHX01; family JAKLHX01; genus CALFCX01. The sequence goes on along the minus strand of CALFCX010000160.1, from coordinate 2,390 downwards.
AGGACGATATATGAAAATGTCGCTTTTGCCCTGCAGGTCATGGGAGCTTCCAGGAGTTTCATCAGAAGGCATGCCGGGCAGGCTCTGGACCTTGTGGGGCTGCTGAAAAAAGCCAATTGTTTTCCGGGACAGCTTTCCGGAGGGGAACAGCAAAGGGCGTGCATAGCCCGGGCCATAGTGAACAATCCCCCTTTGGTGCTGGCCGATGAGCCGACCGGGAACCTTGATCCTTCCACTTCATGGGAGATAATACATCTGCTCGACAAGATAAACAAGCGTAACACCACGGTCATAGTCACCACTCATAACAAGTCCATAGTCGACGGTATGCGCAAAAGGGTGATAGCTCTGGAGTCCGGAAGGATAATAAGGGACCAGCAGCTGGGGGTTTACAGCAATGTCCTTTGAATTCTTTTTCAGGGAATCATGGACCGGGTTCCGGCGCAGCGGGATAATGAGCGCCGTATCACTTGTGACGATCACTGTTTCGCTGGTGGTCTTGGGAGCGTTCCTTCTCGCAGTGGTCAATATGGGGAATATCGCCTCGATAATAGGTTCAAAGATGGAAATAGCGGCCTATGTCGACAAGAATATCGATGACAGCACCGCTGCGGCAATATCCTTGCAGATATCGCAGGTCGAGTCGGTTGAGAACGTGAAATTCATCTCCAAAGAAGAAGCGTGGAACAATTTCAGGTCCGATTATGAAGGCCGTCTTGCCTTAAGCGAGATAATAAGCGAGAATCCCCTCCCTAACACTTTCATAGTAAAAGTAAAGACACCGCAGGCTATAGCTGCCGTCGCGAAAAAGATATCGAATATGTCGGTAATAGACGAAGTGCGTTACAGCGGCAATCTTGCTGACAGGTTCCAGGCGGTTCTCGACCTGGTCCGCATCAGTGGTTTTGTCCTGGTGGCTCTTCTTATAATCGCTACTCTTCTGATAGTGATAAATACGATCAAGCTTACCGTTATTGCCAGACAGACCGACATATATATAATGAGGCTTGTAGGCGCCACTAATTCATTCATTAAATGGCCTTTCATACTGGAAGGTGTCCTTATAGGCCTGATAGGTGCGGCCTTGTCTTTCATAATACTCAAGTTCTCGTACGACCTTGTTGTTCATGAGCTGAACGGGTTTATGCCGTTCGTTCCTCTGGTGACTTCCGGTTACAAGCTTTTCTGGATATATGTTTCCGTTGGTGCCATAGGGGTCGTGCTCGGCATGCTTGGCGCCTATATTTCGGTAAATTCTTTATTAAAAGGAGAATGATCAAGTGTTGAAATTCTTGCGCAGTAAAATGAAAGCGGTATTGATAACGGTGGCGGCGGTTTTTATACTTACGATGTTCTACGGGCTGGGACAGATCGGTCTGCAGGGCGGTTTTTCCGGACCCCAAAGAGGGGAAGGCCTTGCCAAGGTCAACGGCAAAGATGTAGATGTCTTCAGGTTTAATCAGATAATGAGCCGTCTTGCGGCCGAGCAAAAAGAACCGCTTGACCCGATGAGCCTGTTGTATCTGCAGAACATGGCGCTTTCTCAACTGATAGATTTCACCATAATCGCCCAGGAAGGATCAAAGAAGTTCAATGCCAACGCGCAGGAAGTGAACCGCGCCGTCGACGACATAATGAAAGCGAACAATATACCCGACAGAAAAACTTTTGAACAGCTCCTTAAGAACCAGGGCTTCTCTCTGGACAATCTGAAAAGAATGATACGGGAAGAGATAATAGTACAGAAGACCACCCAGGGCATATATTCGGAAGTAAAGCTAACTCCCGATGATATGAGGGAAATAAGGGCCCAGCATATTCTTTTCAGGACCATGGGGGAGCCTGCCGCGAAACAGAATGAGGTAAAGAAGCAGGCCGAACAGGTTCTGGAAGAGGCGAGAAAAGGAGCGGATTTTTCCGGGCTGGCAAAACAATATTCTCAGGACCCGGGAAGCGCTTCCAAAGGCGGCGACCTGGGATTTTTCGGCAAAGGCGTAATGGTGAAGGAGTTTGAGGATACGGCTTTTTCTCTTAAGCCCGGAGAGATATCTGGGCTGGTCAAGACCGATTTCGGTTACCACATAATAAAAATGGACGAGTCGCGGCTAAAAGAGAACGTGGACAAGGACAAACTTCTTGAAGCTAAAAAGAACAATGTTTTTGAGCGGTGGTTCGCCCAGGCGAAGTCGAAGTCCAAGGTTGAGATAAAGAACCCCATGCTGCTTGCTTTTGATCTTGCGATGAGAGGTGACCTGCAGGGCGCGGCCGAAGGTTATAAAAAAGCCATAAAAGCCCAGCCCGAGAGCGCATATCCACATTTCTTCTACGGCCAGCTGCTCGCGAAGAGAGGGGACCTGCCCGCGGCTTCGCAGGAATATTCAAAAGCATCT
>CALFCX010000159.1 GCA_937950635.1 uncultured bacterium | reverse complement strand
TATTTCCTTCGAAGGATCTTTGGCTATACCCGAAAATATCTCCGCATACATCCTTGCCACTCTCGCGGGGGTTTCCATTAAACCCTCCCTTCGGGGGTCCTCACCGATGGCAATGAGTATCTCTTTTACGGCCTTTTGTATCTTTTGCTGATCGATCATCAAAATATACCGTGTATCCCTCCGGAATCGTCTATGTACATGTTCTCCGAAGCCGGATGCTGCGGAAGCCCCGGCATCGTCATTATATCACCCGCATACGCGACGATAAAACCCGCTCCCGAACATATTTTCAGCCTTTTTATAGTTATATTGAACCCGACAGGAGAACCTTTTTTGGTATGATCATCCGTAAATGAAAACTGCGTTTTCGCGACACAGACCGGCAAAGAGGAAAAACCAAGCTCTTTTATCCTGGCAAGGTCTTTATCAGCCTCAAAAGAGAAGTCCACAGACCCTGCATGATATATCTTTTTAGCGATCACATCCAGTTTTTCTTCCGTAGAAAGGACGTCGTCGTATAACAAGGAAAACGCAGCGGGCTTATTCTTTATCTCCCGCACCACTTTTTGGGCAAGCTCTTTTCCTCCGGCCCCGCCTTTTTCCCTGACATCACAAACCGAGTGTCCGATCCCTTCTTTTTCACAGAACTCTGATATTATCTTAAGTTCGGCTTCGTCATCGAACGCATACTTATTCACTGCAACGATAATAGGCAGATCATAATTTCTGAGGCCCTGTATATGAAGCCGAAGATTATCAAGTCCTTTGATCAGCGCTTGTTGGTCTCTTTCTTTATACCTGTTCTTTTCCATACCGCCCTGCCATTTCAAAGCCTTGGTGGTCACAACCAGAACAACGGCATCGGGCCGCAGCCCGCCGAGACGGCATTTTATGTCAAAGAACTTTTCGGCGCCGAGATCGGAACCGAAACCGGCCTCCGTAACGACATAATCCGCGAGTTTTAAAGCGAGCTTTGTGGATACGAGACTATTACAGCCGTGGGCTATGTTCGCAAAAGGTCCTCCGTGAACAAAAGCCGGAACACCTTCTATCGTTTGCACAAGATTGGGCTTTATGGCCTCTTTAAGCAGGAGAGCCATCGCCCCGTCCGCTTTAAGATCGGACGAAGTTATCGGCCTGCCGTCCGAAGAAAAACCGGTGATCATAGACCCGAGCTTCTGCCGAAGCTGAGAGAACCCCATTGAAAGGCACATAACCGCCATGACCTCGGAAGCGGCCGATATATCAAAGGAAGTTCTTCTCGTGATATCTTTGTAATTTACCGTTATATTGCGCAAAGCCCTGTCGTTCATGTCCACGACCCTGTTCCATGAGATGTTGTCGGTATCAAAACCGAGAGCATTGCCGAAATATATATGGTTGTCAAGCATGGCTGAAAGATAATTATGAGCGGAACTTATCATATGCATATCACCGGTAAAATGCAGGTTTATATCTTCCATCGGGATGACCTGAGACCACCCGCCTCCCGCAGCCCCGCCCTTAAGACCAAGGGTCGGCCCCAAAGAAGGTTCCCTTATACAGACAAAAGGTTTTTTCCCGATCCTGGCAAGGGCCTGGGCAAGCCCTATAGTAATGGTGGTCTTGCCTTCTCCGAAAGGGGTCGGGGTTATCGTTGTAACAAGAATAAGTTTCCCGTCTTTTTTGTTCTTTCTCTTCTCATAGGCCTGAAGGTTCACTTTTGCTATATATTTACCGTAGTAATCGATCTCATCGGTATTAAGCCCGGCTGAGCGGGCTATTTTTTCTATCGGACGCGGAATGATCTCTTTCGCTATATCAAGATCGGTCCTCATTTGAGCCCTTTCAGAACAAAGGATGTTATTGCCTTGGCCGACAGGCCGTATTTATCCAGGATAAAATCCCTTTTCCCGGCCTCTATGAAACTGTCCGGAAGTCCTATCCTTTTTACCGGGACCGATATGCCTTCATCTTCGAACAATTCAAGGATAGCGCTCCCAAAACCGCCCTGGAGGCATCCTTCTTCTGCTGTCACAACAATATCCGAATTTTTGGCTTTTGTTTTTATAAGTTCTTTATCAAGCGGCTTGACGAATCTCGCATTTATTACCGTCAACGACAGCCCCTGCCGCTCAAGCTCCTGTGCGGCTTCAATACAAGGATGAACCATGGACCCGATGGCTATCAACAAAATCTTTTTGCCGTTCGCTACGGAAGATGAATGGACGACTTCACCTTTGCCTATATCCAGCTTATCGAACCGTTCCTGAACTCCTAACCCTATCACTTTGGACCTGGGATATCTAACAGCGATCGGCCCCTTATGATCCACTGCCGTACATAGCATTTGCCTAAGTTCCTTCTCATCCTTAGGGGCCATAAGGACCATGTTCGGCAAGTGTCTAAGATATGCCATATCAAACACCCCATTATGAGTTGGCCCATCGTCGCCTACTATACCAGCCCTGTCAATAGAAAAGATCACAGGCAGATTCTGCAGACAAACATCATGGAATATCTCATCATAGCTTCTCTGCAGAAATGTGGAATATATAGCGACAACCGGCTTCATCCCGCCCTTGGCAAGCCCTCCGGCGAATACGACGGCGTGTTCTTCTGCTATCCCGACGTCGAAGAACCTCGAAGGGAATTTTTTCGTGAATTCATCCAACCCGGTCCCTTCAAGCATGGCAGCGGTGACGGCAACTATCTTTTCATCCCTTTCAGACAGATCCACCATGGTCTTGCCAAAAATATCCGAATAGGTCCCGAAAGACTCGGACCTGAACTCTCCGGTCTCAACATAGAAAGGCACCGTCCCGTGATATTTGGTGGGGTCTTTCTCCGCGGGATCGTATCCTTTGCCTTTCTTGGTTATCACGTGCACAAGCATCGGTTTTTTTATTTCTTTCGCGAATGAAAGAGCGCTCATAAGCAGCGTGGTATTATGTCCGTCTATCGGCCCGAGATACTGGAACCCAAGCTCTTCCACTATCACTTCTGTCTGAAAATCTATTATGAAATTTTTGAGGCGGTTCTTTATTTTCTCTGCAAGATGAAAAAGAGGAACCCCTATCTTAGGGATCCTTTTCACCATCTTTTCCACCCGGTCCTTGGTCCCCGTGTATATAGGGTTCATCCTTATCCCGGTAAAATATTCAGACAGCCCCCCTACATTTTTTGATATGGACATCTCGTTATCGTTGAGCACCACCACAAGATTGCTCTTCAGGTTCATGGCATTATTCACGGCCTCCAGAGAAAGACCTCCCGACAGGGAGCCGTCCCCTATCACGGCAACTATCTTGTGGGTTTCTCCGTTAAGGTCCCTGGCCGTTGCAAGACCGATGGCCGACGATATGGATGTCCCGGCGTGACCGGTCATAAAAACATCGTGAGGGCTTTCTTCGGGATTGGGATATCCGCTTATCCCCTCATATTTCCTGAGCGAATCAAAATCCTTATTCCTGCCGGTGAGTATCTTGTGGGCATAAGACTGATGCCCCACATCCCAGATTATTTTGTCGGTCGGGGAATCATAGACAGTGTGCAACGCTATAGCCAGCTCTACCGAACCGAGATTGGATGACAGATGTCCGCCGTTCAGCGAAACAACGTTTATTATCCTTTCCCTAATCTCACCCGCCAGCTTTTCCAGTTCCTCACAGGAAAGCTTTTTCAGCGAGGAAGGCAGCTCAATTTTATCAAGCAACAAATATATACACCCCGAAATATAAAGTGAGGGCTATCACTACCCCCAGAGCAAGTCCCACTATGACTTCCAAAGGGGTATGCCCCATGAACTCATGAAGTTTTTCAGAGGAGATCCGTCCTGATTTGTACAGGTCCTCTATTATCCTGTTAAGTATGGCGGACTGATATCCGGTGGCCCTTCTGACGCCGACAGCATCATAGACAACTATACAGGCGAAAGCGAACGCAATCGCAAGATGAGCCGATCCCCAGCCGTAGGAGATGCCTATGGCTACTACCAAAGCAGAGACCATTGCGGAATGGGCGGAAGGCATTCCTCCAGACTCAAAAAAATGCATAAAGTCCAGCTTCCTGTCAACTATGTAGTAATATATTATTTTCGAGGCTTGCCCTATCAACATTGCTGTCAGCGAAGCTATCAACGGAAAATTTTTAAGAAGTTCAACAAGTATCCTCATGGCGCCCTTTCTTTAGCCGGTCCTTTTAACGATATAATCCGCTATAGAACGCAGGACCGAAGCTTTATCCCCGAACTGTTCGAGCGATGATACAGCGCAAACCCTTTCATGCTCAAGCATTGCTGCCGCTTTATCTTCGCCTACTATCGACGGAAAAGTGGCTTTACCTCTTTTTTTATCGGCCCCCGGGGTCTTCCCCAACTCTTCGGCCGTTCCGCTCAAATCAAGTATATCATCTTTTATCTGGAACGCTAAACCTATATGGGAAGCGTACTTTTCAAGGCTTTCTATCTGTTTTATACCGGCCCCGGAAAGTCTTGCTCCGCAATAAACGCATGCGGATATAAAGACCCCTGTCTTTT
>CALFCX010000158.1 GCA_937950635.1 uncultured bacterium | reverse complement strand
GCACTATTTACCGTCAGGAAAACTTCTTAAATTAACCTTAGTGCTCGAACCATTTCCAATGCGCTTTGAGCTCGGGGATCCGGCGGTTTGAAAATCAAGGCTGTCATAAGCTTTTAAAGATTTAAACGATGGACCTGGATCTCCGGGTCTCGGAACGCACTCGAAATAGTTCGAAAGCTTAGGTGTTTCCAAATGTTTCCTTAACAGGAAACGGCATTCTCCTGATGAAAGACATACCGGGAAGACGATTAGATAACAGTGGCAAAGAGCAAACCTAAACCCCAAATCTCGACACTCGAAGGGACAATTCACGCGGTAGTGCCTATAAGTTTGTGTAAACTTCCTCATAGTCGGTGAAGTAAAATATACTGACTACAGGAGGTTTTAAAATGGCCAAAAGGACAAGTCCACTGGGAGAAGAAGGAAGCAAGAAACTGCGCGAGGCTATCAAGGAATGCAACATCAAGACGATGGATGACATCCATAACTTCGTCAAGATGCTGACAGCAGAAGCAATACAAGCTGCCCTTGATGCAGAACTGGAAAACGAACTTGGATACTCAAAATATGATTATAAGAACAAACAGACCGATAACTGCCGGAACGGATATTCAACAAAGAGAGTCCAGGGCAGCATGGGAGAAGTGGATATAAATATCCCCCGGGACAGGAACGGGGAATTTGAGCCTGAACTTGTAAAAAAGCATCAGACAGACATATCCTCCATTGAAGACAAGATAATATTCCTATACTCTCAGGGAGTCTCGACAAGGGATATCCAGAAGACCATGAATGAGATGTACGGAATAGATGTAGATGACGGCAGGGTATCTAAGATAACAGACAAGCTCCTTCCCCTCATAAGGGAATGGCAGGAAAGGCCCCTTCAGAGCGTATACGTCCACCTGGTTCTGGATGCCGTGCATTACGCTGTAAGGGATAACGGCACAGTAATAAAGAAAGCGGCCTATGTAATAATAGGTAAGGATCTTGAAGGTCAGAAAGATGTCCTTGGAATATGGCTGGGAGCCAACGAATCATCTAAATACTGGCTTGCCGTCTTGAACGGACTTAAGAACCGTGGGGTAAAGGATGTGCTGATAGCGTCAGTTGACGGTCTAAGTGGATTTTCAGAGGCAATAAGCACTGCTTTCCCTGAGACAGAAGTACAGCGGTGCATAGTACACCAGATAAGAAGCTCTACAAAATACGTATCATACAGTAACAGGAAAGAATTCATAAACGACCTTAAGGCTGTCTACAAGGCACCGACTGAAGAAATAGCCCTTTGTGCCCTGGATGACCTTGAAAAGAAGTGGGAGAAGAAATATCCTATCGCCGTACGATCCTGGAGGAATAACTGGAACGAACTTTCAGTAATGTTCAAATATTCCCCTGAGATCCGGAAAATGATCTACACAACGAACAGTATAGAGAATTTCAACAGACAGCTGCGGAAAGTGACAAAGACAAAGAGCGCCTTCGTTTCCGATGACGCCCTGATGAAGATGCTATATTTGGTTACGATGCAGGTAACAGAAAAGTGGACTCAGCAGATACGTGATTGGCCGGCAATTATGGACAATCTTGTGATACACTTCGGCAACAGGGTAAAACTGCTGTGTTGACTGTAAAATTCCCCAAATTCATGGTTACAGACCGGCTCGGGGATGTTTACACAAAATTTTCTGCACTACCATTCACGCAGCTAGGAAAGCTGCAAATTCTCCAGCGACATGCTTCTAGGTCGCGAATTCTCCGCGAGCTCATTCCTCGCAAATTCTCCGTGGCTTAAGCCACATCCCTTTAATTCTTCGCAGCCAGCTCGGCCCGCTTTTAACAATTGCTTGCCGATTGCTTGCCCACGCTTGCCTATCGCTTGCCGGCGGATGCACTCTCCGCAGCCCTTTGAACTTAACTGCGTATGTGTCATAAAATAATATTAAAATATTGTTGTATTTATGACAACAGGGGATATAATAATAGCGGGGGAAAGGATGAGTGATATGAGTAAATTTAAAACGATCGCTGAACGGATGAAAGCATTTCGGAAGAGCAGTGGATTGAGTCAAGCGAATATCGCCTGTTTCCTTGGTGTTGACCAAAGTCTGATCTCAAAAGCTGAAAAAGGAGAACGCAGCCTTTCCGTGGAGATGCTTGAAAAACTTGCTGCTCTGTACGGAGTAAGTATATCGGCCTTCGAAGAAGATACTTTGCCGGTCAACCCGCTGAAGTTTGCCTTGCGGTCTGGCGAACTGACAACGGCAGATATGGAGGCTCTCAGTGCAATTAACCGAATCGCGCTGAACTCTGAATTCATGGCCGGTTTGCTGGCAGGAGAGCAAAAATGATCCACAGCGCAGATATTATGACAAAATCGATCCAACTCAGAGCAAAACTTGGAGAAGATGCCAATTCACCCATTGATATATTTGCACTTGCTCAAAACATTGAACGCCTGACGATCGTCTATTATCCTATGGGTGAAAATCTAAGCGGCATCTGTTTGAAAGGAGCTTCCGGCAATAACGTCATTGCGATCAACTCTTCGATGACCCTGGGGCGGCAGCGCTTTTCTCTGGCACATGAGCTGTACCATTTATATTTCGATAATAACATGACAGCAATTTGTGCCCAAAAGATCGGTGTGGGTCAGGAAACCGAG
>CALFCX010000157.1 GCA_937950635.1 uncultured bacterium | reverse complement strand
GACCGTGACGATCAAGGAAATCAAGCAATACGATAACGTCGTCAATGTCCCTTCCTTTATGAAACTTATTCAGGAAACAAGCAAGGTGGCGGGTATCGCCGAAATGCCAACCCCCGACCCGATGGCCGGATCTTCCGGTTCGACCGATTTTGGAACGGCATCCTCCCATATCCCTTGTGTCATATTCGGGCTTCCCGTCTCCACAGAGCCGACGGCGGGACATTCAAGAGAGATGGTAGCGGCGACTTACTCCCCAATGGGAAGAGAATCCGCCATCCTGGCGGCCCAGATTATGGCCAATGCCGGATACGAGCTTATCGTCAATCCGGAGCTGCTCGCCAAGATCAAAGCTGAATGGAAAATAGCCGCCGGCAAATGAGGCTCAGATAACAAAGACCCGTCCGCGGGTGGGCTTCGCGAAAGAGAGGGACGGTTCCGGAGTTGTTCTGGAACCGTCCCTCTCGCTTGCTCTTGAAAGAACGTGAGTTTCTATTCGATTGGGCATTGCTGGATACTAGCTCGCAGTTCTTAGAAAAATGCATGAAAGCTTGGTTTTGTATAATACCGTCACAAGCTTAATTATGAATTCCTATATATTCCATCCCGCGCTGGGCGATAAAAGTATCCCACAGGGTTTTGTAGAGACCATCCTTTTGCCTTAACCGCTCGTGGCTTCCTTCTTCCGCGATTTCGCCGTTTTTCAACACTATTATGTTGGCCGCCAGCAGCGGCACCAGATTTAGCTTATGGGTGACCAATACGGCGGTCTTTCCGTTGAGGTATTCTTTTAGAATTGTGGATAACTCGTTTTCCGCCAAGACGTCCAAGCTTGTAAACGGCTCGTCGATGATCATCACCACCCAGTTTTCTTTTATGAGGCATCGTGCGAGGGCGATTCTTTGCCTTTCTCCTCCCGAAACCGCAAAGCCCTTCTCGCCGATCTTTCTTCCGCCCAAGGCCCTGATGCCCACGCGGCCCAGAACCGCATCCACCTTTTCTTTTACGCAGTATGCCCTGCCGAACTCAGCCGACGCGAACAGTTCTGAAAGACGAACGATTTCATACTCCCCGATCATATGTATAATGGCGTCTTCTTCCGTATATCCGGGCAGTTTGGATTCCAAAGGAAAACCCAAGAGGTTTCGTATATTCGCGTAGACGCCCTTTTTCAGTTCCTTCGAAAGCGCGGCCAAGGTCTTTCTTGCGTTTTCCCCGTGTCGATCGGCTATCGCTTTCAATCTTACAAAGTTTTCGCTGTATTCATTTTTAAGCTTAGCCAGTACCGTGTTTCTTTGAGATTCCTCAATACACTCCTTCCCCATTAGTACATTGTAAAAAACATCTTCGTTGAACAGTTCCACGTCCTGGCTGTAATAATTGACAAAGGCGTTCAATAGGGGCTTGGGTATGCTGCGCATATCTTCGCCGCCCAAACATACGATTCCTTTGGCGGCCAGCTCTTCTCCCACTATCAATTTCAACAAGGTGCTTTTTCCGTCGCCGGACACTCCCAGCAACGCGGTCGTAAAGCCACAGGCGAAACCGGTCGAAAGTCTTATTTTCTTCTCCTCCTTCTCCAGAACCCAATCGTTCTGTTCCCTATCCTGATAATACGAAAACTCAATATCGCTCAACGTCAGAATATTGCTGTTCTCGCAATCATTGAACGCGGGTATTTTTATCGTCGTCGGAATGGCTGATTCGAACTTCTTTTGTATCTCGATAAATCGGTCCTTGGAAGGGGCCGCCCAGGCTTCGCCCAAAAAGATGTCGCCCACCGCTTTGCACGGCAAAAGCATTTGCGGAATATAGGCGATAAGCGTCACCAGCGACCCTGAACTTATCGCGCCGCTTTTCATTCCATGTATGCTGATGAGAACGAGGCCGACCATCCCCAATGAAAAAGTCATTTCCTGCAAAGAACTGGAAGTTGAGTTTATCATCCGGATTCGATCGACGCTTTTTATTCGCCTTTCAACTTGTTTTTTAATCCCGCCCAGCACAATCTCTTTTTTCCCGAACCGGGCTATGGAGGAGGCGCCGTTTATGCCCTCTTCCACCAGGGCGGACTCCGCCAATCGTTCCCTGATTTCGTTCTTGGCCGCTTCCTTTTTTATCTTTGCCATCAATAGCGTAATCGTCAAATATATAAGACACATCGCGCCGACCGCGAACAAGTAGTTCTTATCCCATTTGGTGATGATTATCAGTAT